>CAJJCG010000098.1 GCA_905182615.1 Alphaproteobacteria bacterium UBA2964
CCCCTTTGCCGATGTCATTCTGCAGCAATGCATTGCCAAAGCTGTTTGCCGCTTTACCTAGGCCACCATAGGAAATTTTTGCGTCACCGCAAATCAGGGCAGTGCGATTGGGGTGGCGTTCCGCGCTAAGCTTTAGGATATCGCCGGTAAGCAAGGCGTGTTGGCTCCCATGAACTATGTTTTTCTACGATATTATCTTATCGTAAACTGTTGTTTACTCAACAATCTAGCGAGGTCGTTCTGTAAGGTGTTGTTGTAACGATCACGAAGGTTTGAACAGCATGCTTGCGCTGTTATGTTTAATGTCCTTTCGGGAGAAGAGATTTTACCATGGAACGTTCGTTCAAAAAAGAAGTAACGACTCTGCGGCTTGGTGATGGGGATATGTTCCATGGCGAGGGCATCCTTGGCGTAACCAAAGCTCTTCTTCAGTCGGGTGTTTCCTATGTTGGAGGATATCAGGGTGCGCCAATTTCACATCTGATGGATGTTTTGTCTGATGCGAAACCTTTGCTTGATGAGCTTGGTATTCATTTTGAAGTTTGCGCCAATGAGGCCTCGGCGGCTGCTATGCTTGCTGCATCGGTTAATTATCCGATCCGGGGCGCGGTGACTTGGAAGTCCGTGGTTGGGACTAATGTCGCGTCCGATGGCCTATCCAACCTCGCCTCCGCCGGTGTGAAAGGTGGGGCTGTGATTGTTGTTGGTGAGGATTACGGCGAAGGCTCCAGCATTATTCAGGAACGCACGCACGCTTTTGCGATGAAGTCGACAATGTGCTTGCTGGATCCAAGGCCGGAACTGCCAACGATGACCCGTATGGTTGAAGAGGCCTTTAAATTATCCGAAGCTTCAAATATGCCATCGGTTCTGGAACTTCGTATCCGTGCCTGCCACGTCTATGGTCATTTCGATGCTAAAGATAATGTGAACCCGCTTTATTCCCGGAATAACAAAATTCCGGCGGCGGAGTTTGATTTCTCACGTGTCTGCTTGCCGCCTGCGACATACACGCAGGAAAAGCACAAGATTGAACACCGTCTGCCAGCAGCGATCAAATACATTGCTGACAATAATCTAAACGAGCGGTTAGATGGAGACGTTCCAGAGATCGGCATTATCGTTCAGGGTGGGATCTACAACACTTTGATGCGCGGACTGCGTCAGTTTGGTCTTGCCGATAGCTACGGCAAAAGCCGAATTTCGACGCTGGTTATGAATGTTACCTATCCCATGGTGCCGGATGAAATCGCTGATTTCTGCGTGAGTAAGGATGCTGTGCTCGTAGTCGAAGAAGGCCAGCCGGAATTTATCGAGCAAGCGATCAACGCAATCCTGCGGAAAAAGGATGTAAATGCGAAGATCATTGGGAAAGACGTGTTCCCAATGGCTGGGGAATATACTTCCGAAGTGATGTTGAAAGGCTTGTATGGCTTTCTGTCGAAATATGCGCCCGCGGGGCTGAACGTAAAGACGGTGTTAGCCGAAATTGATCAGCTTTTTTCTGATCGTGATGGCGCCCGTGAGATATTGGGTGATGGGTTACCGTTAAGGACGCCGAGTTTTTGTACGGGCTGCCCGGAACGGCCTATTTTTAGTGCTCTAAAAATTTTGGAAAAAGAACTCGGTCCGGCTCATATTAGCGCCGATATTGGTTGCCATACCTTTGCAGCTTTGCCGCCCTTCAATGTTGGCAACACGGTTATGGGCTATGGGTTGGGGCTTGCCAGCTCTGCCGGCCTGGCCCCAAGTTTCCACAAGCGCGTAATCAGCATCATGGGCGATGGCGGATTCTGGCATAATGGCATGACCAGCGGTGTTGCTGCAGCACAGGCCAATGGCAATGATGCCGTCTTGTTGGTGGTCAAGAATGGTTATACCTCGGCAACTGGTTGGCAGCTGCTGCCATCGAGCCTCCGCGACCGCAACGGCAATAAGCGCGATATGTCGATTGAGAAGGTGTTGCGTGGCTTTGGCGTTCGCTGGCTCAAGACCGTTCGGACCTATTCGATTGCCCGCATGGTCAAGACCTTGCGCAAGGCAATGACAACGGCCGAAGGCGGGTTAAAGGTCATCATCGCTGACGGGGAATGCCAGCTTGCGCGTCAGCGTCGTATTAAGCCTGAGGTCGCAAAACGGCTCAAGGATGGAAAGCGTGATGTGCGGAGTCGCTTTGGTGTCGATGAGGATGTTTGCACCGGCGACCATTCCTGTATTCGTTTGTCTGGTTGCCCTTCTCTAACCATCAAGCCGTCCTCTGACCCGTTGCGAACGGACCCGGTTGCCCATGTTAATAATGACTGCGTTGGGTGTGGCGTTTGTGGGGAGGTCTCGCACGCCGCAGTGCTGTGCCCTTCTTTCTTCGAGGCTCGGATTGTTCGGAATCCGAACTTCCTGGATCGCCTGTTGTGGAATATTCGCAGTGGCGTGATCGCGCTTCTGTCTTCTAAATCACCAACGGTTGCGTCCTAGTGTCAGGTCTAGACGATACGCGTCCGACGACGCTGCAGGTTTCCGCAATTGGTGGTGAAGGCGGCGGGGTTCTCGCAACCTGGGTCGTTGCAGCCGCCCAGCGGGCTGGATATCCGGTTCAGAGCACGTCGATCCCTGGGGTCGCTCAGCGAACCGGTGCGACGGTCTATTATATAGAGGTGTTTCCAGTATCGATTGCTGATCTCGCTGGTAAACGTCCGGTCATGGCGCTTTATCCGGGGGTTGGTGACATTGATATCATGCTGGCGAGTGAGTTCGCCGAAGCGGGTCGCGCAATTTTCAATGGATTTGTTACGCCAGACAGGACCTACCTAATTGCATCCACTCATCGTGTCTATGCGATCGGGGAACGCAGCGATATGGCGGATGGTCGCTATGATGTCGAACGGTTGTTTGACGCGGCGCGTGAACGAACAAAGCATGCCTACCTGGCTGATTTGCGGCAGGTCGCGGAGGCGAATGGCGTAAGTTTAAATGCAATCTTGTTTGGGGTTTTGGCAGGTATCGGGCAGTTGCCGATGGCGGTCGCGGACTATAAGGGCGCGATTGAAGACTCCGGGATCGCGGTGGGGACCAATATCGAGGGCTTTGAAATAGGCCTCAATTTCAGCTTCTCAGGTGAGCCAGAGATAACCGATCCAATCATTGAGAAAAACGGATTAGGACCTACCACGCCAGAGGCGCTCAAGTTTCGGGTGAGTTCAGAATTTCCCGAATCCTGCCAAACTATTTTACTCGAAGGGGTTTCCCGCCTTGCCGGATACCAGGATATTGCCTATGCGGCGGTATACCTCGACCGGTTGTCGGGGATTCTTGGAATTGAAAACAGCGTAGGCGGCGACGGCACCGTCACCGCTGAAGCAGGCCGGCAGTTGGCATTGCGAATGTCATACGAAGACGTCATTCGGGTCGCTCAGTTAAAGTCGGCAGGTGACCGGTTAGATCGAATTCGCGAAGAAGTTGGCGCCAAAGACGGTGAGCCGATTGTTGTTGTCGATTATCTCAAGCCAGGAATTGATGAGCTGTGCTCGGTGTTGCCTGCTGGATTAGGGCGGTCCCTTATTTCTCTCGCGGAACGGCAAGGCTGGCGGGATCGCTTTAATTGTGGGCTTTACCTTAAAAGTACCACGGTGACGGGGTATTTGCGGTTGCGACTTCTCGCGGGTCTGCGGCGCTGGCGGCGTGGAACCTTTCGCTATAGTGAAGAACAAATCTCCATCGAGGCTTGGCTAGAAGATGTGAAGGGGACACTCTCCTTGAGCCGGTCATTGGCGACGGAAACGGTTGAGTGTGCCCGATTGATCAAGGGGTATGGCGAAACGCATCGGCGCGGGACCGAAAATTTCAAACTGATCAGGGAACAGGTTATCGCTCCGGCTTTGAGTGGCGCGATATCAACTGACATAGCGACCGATGCTGTGGCTAATGCTCGGGCTGCAGCGTTGAGTGATCCGGATGGCACACGGCTGGATGACGTTCTTGCGGAGATTTCCAAAGTGACTATAGGAAATGCCGCTGAATGAATTGTCGGCAGGGGCGCCTCAAATTTGTAGAGACCTTCGACAAGGGGATGCAAAACCGCGTATTCTGTTGATCATCGATTTAAATAAATTCGTTCGGGTTTAACCTGACGGCAGGAATTAAGGTAAGTGGAGATCCAGTATGGAGTTTGGTGTTCAGTTTTTCCCCAACGTTACGCCTGAAGAGAAATCGGCGGCGCAGTATTATGAGGAATGTCTTGGTCTGTGCGATATATTGGACGAATGCGGCTACAACCATGTTCGTATTGTTGAACATTATTTCCACACCTATGGCGGCTATAGCCCGAACCCGATCGTCTTTCTTTCCGCTGCGGCCCAACGGGCGAAAAAAGCACGGCTGATTACTGGTGCTGTCCTACCGGTGTTTAATAACCCGCTGAAGCTGGCCGGCGAAATTGGAATGCTGGATGGCATCTCAAATGGCAGGCTTGAAGTTGGCTTGGCGCGCGCCTTTATCCCAAAAGAATTTGAAGCCTTCAAGATCAGCCTTGATGAAAGTGTTGCCCGTTTTGACGAGGGCGTAGAACAGATCATCCGTTTGCTGACAGAAGAAGACGTGTCGTCGGACGGACAATTCCACAGTTTTGAAAACGTCACTTCCTATCCCCGTCCGACACAACTGCCTCATCCCAAGCTTTGGACGGCTTCTGTTGCGACGGAGGCCTCATTTGAAAAGGCGGGCCGAAACGGGACCTGGATAATGGGTATTCCGATTGCCGGCGGAAAAATGAAGGAACTGCTGGATATCTATCGTGATGCCTGGAAGGCAGCAGGCCATCCGGGTCAAGGCCGTGCAATGCTAGCCTTCTTTATGTTCTGTCATGAAGATCATGATGAAGCGTTGCGGATCGCGCGACCTCATGTCGATAATTATTTTGTTTCTTTATGTGATGCCGCCAGCGGCTGGACGACAGGTTCAGCGTCAAACGATTATGCGCATTACGATAAGATTGTAGAAACGTTGCGGCAGGAAAATCTCGATACCCAGATAGAGAAATGTTCGGCCTGGGTTGGGACGCCGAAAGAGGTAATTGATATGATTGCAGATTATAACGATCAGGTCGGTGGCTTCGACGATGGATCTCTTCAGGTTAATTTCACAACATTGCCGGCAGATGAAGCTGAAATCTCGGTACGTCTGTTTGGTGAGAAAGTTATTCCCCACTTTTCTTGACCAAAATTTGGTTTGAGATTTCTTTTATGGCTATTCGTACAATCATGAACTGTCGTCATGGTTGCTTTATCTAGCGCTAGTCATCAGTCTCATATGAGATCTGTTGCGGATTCTAGTCGAGAAAAAAATTAACCAATCTTCGCTACGATGCCTACAGCACGAGCCCCGTGCGTACAGATAAATCGCCTCGTCTGATTGCGAATCGTGATTGTGCCTTTCTACAACAGATGCTGCGACAATTGGTTCGCGACATAACGATGGATTTGCAAAAATATTTACTTGCTGCTGCGGCACACGACGCCGATACCCGGGTGTTGAAGAGACTGTCAGCAGAGCGGTCAGCTCAGGTTTGCGACTTTATAACCCCCACCGGATTGCTAATCAGTAGTGGTGTTATTCAAGAATCAATAATGCGGCTCTGTACGTATTTTACGGAGCAGGCAATTCATAGAAGTGAACATGCTGATGTGCTGGGATCATCAGGAATAGGCGCAGCCAGTCTCGGTGAACGTCTTAGAGTCCTCGGAAACTAACAACTTGGTTTGCTCCTTACCAAGCGTGAAGCTGGTGGCTTGAACTATGAGGTTGGCTTTAATAAGCCGCTCCTCTGTCTTGCGGAGATTGTCCCAGATGTTAAAGATCAACTGGTTTGGCACGTTGCGGCTGCCCCAAGACATTTGATTGCAGGTCACACTGAAACCGCTAATGTTTCCGTCGATAATTACCTTGAAAAGGCGGCATCTGAAGTAATTGCCAATACCA
>CAJJCG010000099.1 GCA_905182615.1 Alphaproteobacteria bacterium UBA2964
ATGTGTTCTTTTTTCGTCAGTCACGAGGGCTCTATTCGTCTCTTAATGATAAAAGCGTCTGAAGTAATGCCTGCTGATCAGGCGTCTCTGCAATCTCTATCTTTTGCCAAGTAAATTTCCGGACCGGTTGGGCAACAGCCTCCGACAGGCAAATAGCCGTCGCGACGTGCAACTCACTCTCCAATCCGGCTCGTATCACCAAATTAGCAAAAATCGTTGCCGTACGGTGAGAGAATAATAGAACAACGTCAATTTTGTGATCGGCAAGCGACTTAATAGTGGCATCAGACATTTCGGTTGGCGTTTCAGCGCGGTACAAAACATCGCGTCGAAGAGAAAACCCCTTTGCCGTCATTGCTCCGGCTAAATCACCCGCAATGTGTTCGCCAGAAATATGGACAAGGTTTCCGGCGTCAGGGGACAGGGTTTCGGCAGCCAGCTCGATCAACGATTCTACGTCGCCGCCTGCGGTCAAAATTCTATTAAATCCTTCAGCCTCAAGGATAGAAGCGGTAGCTCCGCCAACCACCAGCATCGTCAAGCTTCGCTCATCTGTGCTTTGTGCCAGCGCTGAAGCTCCATTAGCGCTGGTCACGATCAACGCCTGGACGTCCTCCAATGATACCGGCTTTAAATCAAATCTGATTTCGAGGAGCGGTTGAAGCTGTGTCTCAAACCCTTCGGCGCCAAGAAGTGTTGCCAGCTTTGCTGCGGCCGATGCATGCCTGGTGATCAGGACGCGCATTTTTCGCCTCAACTAAAGTCGTCAAAAAAACCCGGGCCTGCGCGTGAACGCAGATCTTCACCGACCGCAATACCGGTCTCGATAGCAGCATCGAGTTTGCCATCCCGTTGCGCCGCATGAACTTCACTGCCATCTGGCCGTACGATGAGCCCTCGAAAAGAAAGCGTTGATCCGGTTATTGTTGCCAATCCACCGATGGGAGTCCGGCAGGAACCATCGAGAAGCGCCAGGAATGCCCGCTCAGTATGCGTACGAATTTCGGTTTCAGCGTGATTGATCGTCGCCAACAGATCACATATCGAAGCATCATCTTCACGACATTCAATGCCGATAGCGCCCTGGCAGACGGCCGGCAACATTTCGTCAGGATCAATAATGGCGGTGGCTCTATCGAAGAGACCGAGTCTCTTGAGACCAGCAACCGCCAGGAAGGTCGCATCGAATTCGCCAGCTTTGACCTTGTCCAAACGGGTTTGCACATTGCCCCGCAATATATCGATCTGGACATCGGGCCGCGCGCTGAGAAGAAGCGCTTTGCGCCGCAGCGAGGCGGTGCCAACGCTGGCGCCAATTGGTAAGTCGGCCAGACTCTTAACGGTATCGTCGTGAGCGATCAGAGCGTCGCGGGGATCCTCGCGTGGCAGCAACGCTTTTAAGGCAAGCCCTTCGGGCAATACCGTCGGAACGTCTTTCATGGAATGGACGGCGATATCCGCGCTATTATCGAGCAGGGCGTCTTCGATCTCTTTGGTGAACAAGCCCTTACCACCAGCGGAGGCCAAAGAACCTACTTGAATTTTGTCGCCCGTAGTCCGCATCGGCAGAATCTCGATAGCGCCATCTTTTGCCAGGGCAGGATGTGCTGCCGCCAGGATATCGCGCACCATATTGGCCTGCGCCAACGCCAACGGGCTGCCCCGTGTCGCAATTCGGATTTTATCAGTCATCATAAAGCTGTACCGCGTGACACCGATTTGTGGAAGTCCTTCGTTATCTGTGCGATAGACTGCCGCACAATGAAAATTCTCGGCATTGAAACCAGTTGTGATGAAACAGCGGCAGCCGTCGTCACTGGCGAGGGCGAAATTCTGTCTAACGTCGTTCGTTCGCAAGTCGAAGAACATGCGCCTTACGGCGGTATCGTCCCAGAAATTGCAGCGAGAGCCCATGTCAGCGCACTGGATCATATAATAGCCGATGCGATGACCAAAGCGCGTACCGCCTATGATGAGTTGGATGCCGTTGCGGTAACCGGCGGCCCCGGCCTAATCGGTGGGGTGATTGTCGGTGTTATGACCGCCAAAGCTATTGCCGCAGCAAGGAACCTGCCATTTCTCGCCGTCAATCATTTGGAAGGCCACGCTTTAACCGCGCGGTTAACCGACGGCATCGAATTTCCCTACCTTCTACTCCTCGTGTCAGGCGGTCACACACAGCTCCTTATTGTGGAGGGCGTCGGCAAGTATTGTCGTTTGGGCACAACAATTGATGATGCGATTGGCGAAGCCTTCGACAAAACGGCAAAGATGTTGGGGTTGAACTATCCTGGCGGACCAGCCGTCGAAAAAGCCGCCAACGACGGCAGTCCAGGGAAATTTTCACTACCGCGCCCGTTAAAAGGCCGGGATGGTTGTGACTTTTCATTCTCAGGGCTCAAGACCGCTGTCCGAACAACCATTGAAAAGCTACCATCAGGAGCCCTTAAAGAGGCGGATATCGCAGACATTTGCGCAGAATTTCAATCCGCCGTCGCCGATGTAGTCAGCGACCGTGTCTCCAACGCAGTTACCGCATTCAGGTCCCGCCACCCGATTGGCAACACATTGGTCGTATCGGGCGGCGTCGCAGCGAACACCGCAATTCGATCGGCCCTTTCTGGGGTCGCGGACTCCCAAAACCTACAATTCGTCGCGCCACCCCCTAATTTGTGCACCGACAATGCAGCAATGATTGCCTGGGCAGGTGTAGAGCGCTTTAAACTTGGGTTAACAGATCAGCTAGATTTCGCCCCCCGGCCCCGCTGGCCACTCGACCCGGAGGCCCCAACCGCGCCCTTCGCGGGTGTCAAAGCGTGAAACAAATCTGACCAATTTCCATATAATTTCGTCACACAATTAAACGTTTAGAGCAACTTAAGCTGTTTTTAACCTTCTAAGTCTTTGAAAAAGAGGAAAAGCGTAATGTTGGTACAGTTCTTACTTTTTATTCCATCACCAACTGAGAACGATTTGTTAACCGGCAGGCAATATTGAAAGCTTCGCCATTGGCGACACAATCGGTAGTAACGGCAGATGCAACCATTCATGCCGAGTTCCAAGGCTCTGCATACCCTGAATTTACGCCGCCGGGAATATTGACCAGTGTCTTTGCAACAGAAATTTCACTGGCCAGAAAACCATACGCTATCAACGATAAGACGAGAATGCGCATGGATAAACGCTAGGCCTTTAAGATAATCGCCGTCCATAGATTGATCGAGCCTTTAACCATATGTGATCGAGGTCTTTTGGCGACGCAATTAGCCGACTAGACTATTTCTGAATGAGAAAGGCTGAGGCGATGGCAGAGATAGATGTGAAGGCAAAAGGTCGAGCTGTCGTCATGCAGCCCGACGACGGCGGTTCATACTGGCAACCGAAGCCGGCAAATGGTCACGCCGATCCAAAACTGCTGTCTGTCGATACAGGCTTCGCTGGTCTTTCAATGGGTTTTCAGACCATCGCGCCAGGATGCCACATCCGAGAACATTCTCACGATACGCAGATTGAACTTCAGATTTGCCACCGAGGAAAAGGCCACGTGCTGGTCGACGGCAACCGCCACGAGCTCCTTCCTGGCACCTCTTGTTTTTTGGGCTATAACGTCAAACATGAAATTTTCAATGATGGCGATGACGAATTAGTAATGATGTGGGTAATTACACCGGGCGGGCTCGAAGAGTTTTTCTCGACAATCGGCAAAGAGCGTTCCCCCGGGGATGCAGCGCCTGAACCGTTTGATCGGCCCACTGATGTTGTCGCCATCGAACGTCAAATGGGCATGCAGGATACAAAATGACTATTTCCTATATCGGTATTATCGGCGCGGGTGCCTGGGGCACAGCGTTAGCGCAATCGATCAGACGGGCGGGCTGCGAAACCGTCCTCTGGTCCTTCGAGCCCGAGGTCGCAAAATCAATTAACAAGACTCACGAGAATGAAACTTACCTGCCCGGGATTAAGCTCAATGCAGGAATCCGGGCAACCTCCGTTCTCGAAGAGGCCGCCGCCACCGACGCGGTCCTCCTAGTTGTTCCCGCACAGTTTATGCGTGGCGTCGCCAGCCAGCTTTCCAACATGCTGGCCCGTGATATCCCAGTCGTCGTCTGTGCCAAAGGCATAGAGCAAAATTCAGCGGCCCTGATGTCCGAGGTCGTCGCCGATACAATGCCGGGGAGACCGGTAGCGGTCTTGTCCGGCCCAACCTTCGCTGCCGAAGTCGCCAGTGGCCTACCAACAGCAATTACCGTGGCGACCCGTGACAAAGCTGTTGGCGACGAATTAGTTGAAGCCCTCGGCACCCAAAAAATGCGGCCCTATCTGAGCGACGATGTCATCGGCGCCGAAATTGGCGGCGCGGTCAAAAACGTATTGGCCATCGCCTGTGGTGTCACCGAAGGACGCGGCTTTGGCGATAATGCTCGGGCTGCATTGATTACCCGCGGTCTCGCCGAAATGACCCGCCTCTGTATCGCCAAAGGCGGCAAGGCAGAGACGATGATGGGTCTGTCGGGACTGGGCGACCTAACGCTGACCTGCAGCAGCAGCCAGTCACGCAATTATTCCCTTGGTGAGGAGCTGGGCAAAGGCAAAACACTTGAAAAAGTTTTGGCCTCCCGGAACTCGGTTGCCGAGGGCGTTACCTCAGCGGCCGCTGTGTCAACATTGGCTAAGCGGCTGGGTATCGAAATGCCGATCACCGAAGCCGTCGCCGCGATTGTCAGTGGCACCGTGTCGGTTGATGCGGCCATCGAAGGACTACTAACAAGACCCTTCCAGGATGAAAGCCAGAAGCGGCGCTAATCAGTTTTAAAGAACGGAGACCGAAATGCAGTACTGGCTTTTTAAATCGGAACCCGGCGCCTGGTCATGGGGTGATCAGGTCAAAAAAGGCGTCGAGCACTGGGACGGTGTTCGCAACTATCAGGCCAATAATAATATGAAGGCCATGAAAAGTGGCGATAAGGGTTTTTTCTATCACTCGGTGAAAGAGAAAGCGATCGTCGGCATCGTTGAGGTGGTGAAGGAACATTATCCCGACCACACCGATGGTTCAGGCCGGTTTGGCATGGTCGACATTAAAGCCCTTCATCCGGTAAAGAATCCAGTGAAACTCGCCGATGTTAAGGCAGAGCCCACGCTGGAAAATTTTGCACTGGTAAAACAGTCACGGCTTTCCGTTGTGCCTGTCGGCAAAGATGAATGGAAGATAATTTGCAAGATGGCCGGGGTTAAACCATGACGCAAAACGAGATGGAGAAACCCGAGATCATCGAGGATCTTGGGACCGATACAGTTCTGTGTGCTGTAACAGATATCGAAGACCCCGGCAGCAAGGGCTTCCGGGTCGGCAGACGCGAACGACTTTTTGTTGTTCGCAAGGGCGGAGCGATCTTTGCCTATATGAATCTGTGCCCCCATCAAGGGACGACGCTCGACTGGAAGCCGGATGCCTTCCTGACCGTCGAGCTAGATTACATATTATGCGCAACCCATGGCGCGTTCTTCAAAATCGAAGACGGTATGTGTGTCGCCGGGCCGTGCCTGGGCCGTTCTCTTGCCCCGATTAAAGTCCGGGTCGAAGATGGCAACATCCTGCTCGACTCCTGACGCCCGCATAAAAAACCTCCCGTGGGGGGGCAGTTAAACAAACAATCAACGAACTGCTTCTATTCCCTGCCCTGTTTGCTTTGTCCCAGTCTTGCTTGAAGACGTGACTCCGATAATAATCCGCCAACAATGCCAAAGGACGTCGATATCGTCCTAAAAATACCAAGGGAGATCAAACTAATGTCCGACCATTCACTTTTCCCGGTGCCTGAAGAGGTGGCCAAGAATGCCTTCATCGATAACGACAAATATCTCGAGATGTATCAGCGCTCGGTCGATGATCCCGAAGGCTTCTGGGAAGAGCAGGGAAAACGGATCAACTGGATCAAGCCTTACACCAAGGTCAAAGATGTCTCCTATGCGTATGATGATGTGCATATCAAATGGTATTACGACGGTACGCTGAACGCCTGCGCCAACTGCATCGACCGGCATCTCTCCACGCGCGGCGACCAGGCGGCAATTATCTGGGAAGGCGATGATCCCACGGACGATAAAAAGTTTACCTATAACGAGCTACACGAAGAGGTCTCCAAATTTGCCAATGCGATGAAAAACCTCGGCGTTAAAAAGGGCGACCGGATTACTATCTATCTGCCGATGATCCCCGAGATAGCGGTCGCGGTTCTCGCCTGCGCCCGCATCGGCGCCGTCCATTCGGTGATCTTTGGCGGGTTTTCACCAGAATCGATTGCCGGCAGAATTCAGGATTGCGACTCCACGGTCGTCATCACCTCCGATGAAGGTGTACGCGGCGGCAAGCCGATCCCGCTCAAAGGCAACACCGATGAAGCGTTGGAAAAATGTCCTGATGTAACGACCTGTATTGTCGTCAATCGCACCGGCGGCAATATCAACTGGGTCGAGGGTCGCGATCACTGGTACCACGACATCATGGCCGACGCGTCACCCGACTGCCCACCCGAGGAAATGTCGGCCGAAGACCCTCTCTTCATTCTCTACACCTCCGGTTCGACCGGTAAACCAAAAGGCGTTCTACACACCACCGGCGGTTATATGGTCTATGCTTCGATGACCCATCAGTATGTGTTCGATTACCATGATGGCGACATCTACTGGTGCACCGCCGATGTCGGCTGGATCACGGGTCACTCCTATATTCTCTATGGACCACTGGCCAATGGCGCGACCACAGTGATGTTTGAGGGCGTGCCGACATACCCTGATTCATCACGCTGCTGGGAAGTGTGCGACAAGCATAACGTCAATATTTTCTACACCGCGCCGACCGCACTGCGCGCTTTGATGCGCGAAGGCAACGGCCCGGTCGAAAAGACCAGCCGCAAATCGATCCGCATCCTGGGCTCGGTCGGCGAGCCGATTAATCCCGAAGCCTGGCTGTGGTATTACAATGTGGTGGGCGAACAACGCTGCCCCATCGTCGACACCTGGTGGCAGACCGAAACCGGCGGCATCATGATTACGCCACTGCCCGGCGCGACCGCCCTCAAACCCGGCTCGGCAACGCGGGCGTTCTTTGGCGTGCGGCCAGCTTTGGTTGATGCCGATGGCGCGATCCTTGAAGGCGCGGCGTCCGGCAATCTCGTGCTGCTTGATAGCTGGCCCGGTCAAATGCGGACTGTTTATAAGGACCATGACCGTTTCATTGAGACTTATTTCTCAACCTATAAAGGTAGCTACTTCACCGGCGATGGCTGCCGCCGTGATGAAGACGGCTATTACTGGATCACTGGCCGGGTCGATGATGTGCTCAACGTCTCCGGTCACCGGATCGGCACCGCTGAGGTCGAAAGCGCTCTGGTTGCCCATCCCAAGGTCGCCGAAGCAGCCGTTGTCGGCTTCCCGCACGACATCAAAGGACAGGGCATCTACGCCTATGTCACGCTGATGGCCGGCGAGGAATCGACGGATGACCTAAAGGGCGAGCTGGTAAAATGGGTGCGCAAGGAGATTGGCCCGATTGCCAGCCCCGATGCCATTCAATGGGCCCCCGGCTTGCCCAAAACCCGCTCCGGCAAGATCATGCGCCGCATCCTGCGCAAAATCGCCGCCAATGAGATTGATGAACTGGGTGACACGAGCACACTCGCCGATCCAACTGTGGTCGATGATTTAAAAGATAATCGGGTGGGGTAAGCGGGTCAGGCCCCACACAACGTATTCACCCCGAACTTGATCCGGGGTCCAGCAATTTTTGGGCACGCGCGACGTCGTGAGGAATTAGCGCACCCATTTCCGCGATCCATCCGGAGACAAGTTCAACCTTGTCCCGGGCACATATCTCCTGAAGCAGACACCTTGCGTCCGCCAGCATCGCGCAAACCGTCACCACTGCGCCTTTTAAATATAGAAAGGCCACGATGTGCTAAAAATCGATGCAGCGGCCGGCTTTTTCCCAATCGCCGAAGCGGGTTGGGTCGGGGCCTTTCTGGCCACCATGTTCTTTTGTGGGTTTAGCATCGGAAGGCTCTGACATGTCAGTCTTCTCTGCGACGGGTTTTTTGATGTCGGTGGTCTTTTTGTCGGCAATCATACGCCGCCCCTTTTCAGTCTGATGCGCTGGGAAATCAGTTTTGTTAAATCGCTGAATGAAATAATCCGAAAGATAAAGGCCATCCCGATATAGATGACCGTTCCCACTGTCAGTCCGGTAAAGAGAACAACGGTAGACGGCCAGTCCTGAGCCCAATCGGCAAATTGCCGAGCAAGCCAAAATGCCAGAGCGGCGCAGGGGATCAGAATCAAAACCGGTCGCCAGACCCCAACCGAGAATTTCAGCTGTAATCTGCCGGTCAAACTTAGCAGCATGACGAGCTGCGCGATTAACGTTGCCCAGGCCGCGCCTTCGATTCCGTATTTCGGTATCAGAAAAATATTGAGCACAATATTGAGCACCGCCACTGCAGCATGGCACCACATTTGGGCGAGCTGATCATGCCACGCGATCAGCGCCGCCACTGCTGCAATGCCGATATAGCCAAACATGCCGGCGATTTGCAGAATGACCAGCGCGTCAGCCGCCGCCGCAAACCCGGCACCAAAGCTCAGTTCAACAATTTCACCTGGAAACGCAATGACACCTGCAACGATAGGGAATCCGAACAACACGACTATCGTCATATTGGCGCCATACTGCCGAACCATCGCACCGGAATCAGGAAACGCCGCCGCAATTGCGGGCCGAAACGCCACTGTTACCAAATTCCCCAGGGCGAAGACCAATATATAGAGCCGCGCCATACCAGTGTAGAGACCGGTTTCCGACTCACTCCGCAGAAATCCAAGCATCACGATATCGATATTGAGAAACAGCGCGCCCATAAATCCGGCAATTGCGATGGGCGCGCAGTCTTTAAACACCGTCGTCAGTGCCGAGCGGTTAAAGGAGATTCTCAGGGGTACAATTTCTTTATGCGCCAAGCCAAAAAGCCAAATCGTACCGATGGCCGTCGCCAGAACAGGAATAGCCGCGGCGATATAAACATCCTCGCTCCCCCTGACAAATAGCAGGATACAAACCAGAGAGAGGACAGAAGTACCACCAAGCCGT
>CAJJCG010000100.1 GCA_905182615.1 Alphaproteobacteria bacterium UBA2964
GTAGGAGCCGTAATCGTTGTTTTTGGATATCGTCCATGAATTGTTTATCTTTGACCATTTTGTCAAAGGCAGTTCGCAAAACCGAGAGCGTATTTTTCGGTGATCTTGGTGGTAGCAAGAGGCTGTAGCCAATGGCGCCTGGAGTCGAAACCAGTTTTACCAGCGGGTGGTCCTGTTTATTGGTGATTTCGTGCAGCATCGGCAATTTATTGAACAGGGGGTCGCGATGATATCCAACCTGTACTAGCGGGACAGCAAAATTACTGGTTTTTTTGAACCAATGCGGTCCGATGGTATTCCAGGTCAGCCAGTCAAAGGCGGCGCCCACATGGGTTTTTTTTTCCATCTCGCCGAGAGTCCCGCGGGCTGTTTTGTGACCTGTGACCAGTCTGATATCCGTTTCAACAATAACCCGCATGAGTTTGGGGATAATGTAAGACATTGCGGTGCGATTTGTGTAACCGATGGCTAATTTTGTGCCGCGAATATCCTTGGCTGATTTAAGTTTGGTGTCGGTGCGCAGCGCAAAAATTCGGTTTGCCGCGCTAACGGACCCAATCCAGGAAAAATGCCGGGGATTGTATTTCACAGCCTTGGGCCACAAGGCTTGCGATAAAACGATGGTATCCGGTGGTAACAGGATGTTCAGCCCGTTTCGTGGCATCGCGTTATAGGCGAAATTGGTCGCCTTTATACCGCCAGCCCCAACGATGGATTGAACAGTAATCTTTGGTTTTCCGGGAATAAATCGATAGAGGTGCCGGGCGATCGTGCGCGAATACTTCTCACTCGCGCTGCCGATCATGCCGGTGTTCACGAGTTTAATCTGTTGTGCCTTGCCTTTGGCAGCATGCGCGGTGCCAGCAGTTAGGCCAACGGCAATCAAAGCTGTCATCAGAAGTGTTTTGTTCAAAATGTTCATCCGGCGCTGGGCGTCGTAATAAATAGGTGATGCCATTTTCATAAAGTGCGGCCACTGCATCCTATACGCTCAGGCTAACGGGTTTCATTATATCGCTGCAAGCGGCAAAAATGAGGCAATCCCCATACCTTGTTAGAATATGGGGGCACTGATACCTTTTTAAAACTGAAAACTCTAAAACTCGTTAATAAGGGGTTTTATCGCGTGTCAGCCTCATACGAACTATTTACCGCCGAAGAGAATGAAACCCTCACCCGCACCGGGCCCGGAACGCCGATGGGTAATCTGTTGCGGCGTTATTGGTTGCCAGCGGTGCGATGTGATGAAATCCCCGATCCCGGCGGTGACCAAATACGCTTAAAGCTGATGGGCGAGGACCTAATCGTCTTTCGCGCCAGCGATGGCCGGGTCGGTATTCTCGATCAGTTTTGTCCGCACCGACGATCCAATCTGTTCTTTGCCCGAAATGAAGATTGCGGACTGCGCTGTGCCTATCACGGCTGGAAGTTTGATCTCGGTGGCAATGTCGTGGATATCCCGTCTGAATTCGGTTTTGAACAGTGGGAGGATAAGCCCAGTATTAAGGCCTATCCGGCAGTGGAAGCGGGTGGCATTGTTTGGACCTATATGGGGCCGCTTGATAAGAAGCCGCCGCCGCCGGAATATGAATATTGTCTGGTGTCAGATGAACACCGTTTCGCGACCCGCCGCTGGGAAGAATGTAATTGGCTGCAGGGGCTGGAGGGCGGTATCGATCCGGTCCATGTCCCGTTCTTGCATAAATATGAACTGACGTCAGATCCGCTGCATCGAGGCACAACTGGCGCCGACCTGACGTCAGCGACTGACATTTTTTATGACAGCATCGACCAACCCTATGGCACCAACGTCATTGCTCGGCGTGAGGCGGATGATGACAGTTATTACTGGCGCATCGGGCAGTGGGTTTTGCCGTGTTTTACGATTGCGCCGCCTTACGGTGATTTCGCGATGGGCTCTAATGCCTGGGTGCCGCGCGATGACGGAAGTTTCTGGCGTTGGATTATCAGCTGCCATCCAACCCGGCCTCTCTCGAATACCGAGCGCTCGGCGATGGAGGAGGGAAAAGGCACACACGTTAAGCTGGACTCTGATCTCCGCGCATTGGCCAATCGGGATAACGACTATTTTATAGATCGCGAAGGTCAGCGCGCCGAAAAAACCTTCAATGGTGTCTACACGGTCGGGCTGCAGGACAAGGCGATGCAGGAGAGCCAGGGCGAAATTCATCAGCGCCAGCTCGAATATCTCGTGAATAGCGATAAATCGATCATCATGATGCGTCGCCGCTTGCTCGACGCAATCGCTATAAATGAACGCGGTGAAGACCCTCCAGGACTAACGGCTGAGGATCAGCGCATTCGGGCAGCATCACTGGTTGAAACTAAAGACGTACCCTATGAGGAATTGAGTAAAGACATTCTGAGAACGCGCGAAGGCGTTTCAGTCACTTCAATCTAAAAATAAAAGAACTGCAGGAAGGCGAAGACCCATGACACTCATTCTTTCTAATGAAGATATTGAGCAAGTCCTCGAAATGGACGAACTCGTGCCAGTGCTTGAAGAAGCCTATATCGAGCTGGTCGAAGGGCGTGGCGGTAACCGGCGGCGGTCTGACATCGTAACGCCGACAAGCCTCCGCGAAGACGGGCTTTACGCCCTTAAATCAATGGATGGCGTAATCCCTAAACTGGGTGTCGGAGCGGTCCGACTTAACTCAGATATTCTGACGTTTCCTACGACCGGCAACGAAATGCGCCGGGTGAAAGTACCCGCCGCACCGAACAATCGCTATGTCGGGCTGGTGCTCTTGTTCAGCACTCATAATGGTGAGCCCTTGATGATTTGCCCTGATGGGGTGATGCAGCGCATGCGGGTCGGCGCGACAAACGGTATTGCCGCAAAATATATGGCGCGCGAAGACGCAGACTCACTGGCTGTGCTCGGGTCAGGTTGGCAGGCGGGGGCGCAGGTTCTGGCGCATGCCGCTGTGCGGGACCTCAAGGATGTACGTGTCTACAGTCCGAACCCCGATAATCGGAAGGCGTTCGCGGCGGAAATGTCCCAAGCGCTTGATCTGGATGTCCGTGTCTGCGAGACCGGCGAGGAAGCCTGCAAGGGTGCTTCCATGGTGACCTGTGCGACCAACGCGATCATGCCGGTGTTCTTCCATGACTGGCTGGAGCCTGGCATGCATATCGGCACAGTGCGTCCTGGCGCGACCGAAGTTGAAAAGGCCGCGTGGCCGGATATCGAACTCTTCGCGCTGCTTGATCACGATGATAATGCTGAGATAATTTATACCCATGGTGTTCAGGTCGGGGAGGACAAAGTCGGTTCCTACGGTGTGGAGCAGGATGATTGGCACAACAACTTACCGTCTTTGCCGCAGATCATTAATGGCGACCGCGAGGGCCGCATCAACGATGAACAATGCTCATGTTTCCTGAATAATCTCGGGATGGGATATCAGTTCGCGGCGACAGGCTATGTCGTTTATCACAAGGCGAAGGAGCTGGGCCTCGGCACCGAGCTGCCGACCGATATGTTCACCGAAACAGTGCATCCTTAGGTATCGTCGACGGACACCAGCGCGTCTTTTAGAATTACCCGTATTTCATCGGGCATATCAGTTGATTTGCGGGCTTTCAGATCAAAGAAGACCTCGACCGCATCCTGGGTGGCGATGAGGGTGCCGTTCTCGGCATTGGTCATGCGCTGGGTGTAGGTCAGGCTTTTATTACCGAGCCGGGTGAAGCCGCTTTTGACTATTAGTAACTCTCCGGCATTGGCTTCGTTAACAAAGTCATTGGTAGTACGGGCGACGACAACGCCGACACCGTGTTGCTTCATCGCGATATGGGCGCCGTCGATCATGTTCCAGATATGAAACCCGGCATCATCAAAGAAGTGGCCGTAAAAGCGGACATTCATATGTCCAATATGGTCGCAGTACCACGGGTGCACGACGGCGCGATGCGTTTCCATCCACTCGGCCATGATCAGTCCTCCAGAAATTTGTCAGTGGCCACAGCATAGGACGGTGTGACCACGCGTGAAATACCGCTAACATCTTTGGCGCTTGATAGTGAGTTGAGGGATGGAAGTATGAAGGCGGCAGTAATTGAGCAGCAGGGCGGTATCGAGAATATCGTTTATCGCGACTGGGATGATCCGATGCCAGGGGCTGACGATGTTATCGTCCGGGTGAAAGCCTGCGGGTTAAATCATCTCGATATTTTTGTACGCCGAGGCATGCCGGGTTTTCCGGTGCCGATGCCGTTTATTTCCGGGGGTGATATTGCCGGAGAAATCTGTGCGTTGGGCGACAACGTTTCGGATTGGTCAATTGGTGACCGGGTGACTCTCAATCCTGACACGCATGAAGGTATGATCGGGGAGCAGCTGATCGGTGGGCTGGCCGAGATGGTTCGTGTTCCAGCGCAAAACCTTTTGGTGTTGCCAGACAGTCTTTCCTATGAGCAGGGCGCTGCCATACCGATCGCTTACGGTACGGCGCACCGGATGTTATTTCATCGGGGCAGACTGGCTGCTGGTGAAACCATGCTGGTGTTAGGTGCCAGCGGTGGGGTTGGAATCGCCTGTGTGCAGTTTGGCAAGATGATTGGCGCGATGGTCATCGCGGCAGCGGGGTCGGGGGTAAAGTGTGAAAAGCTGGCGGCGCTGGGGGCCGATCATACGATCAACTATTCGGAAGAAGATTTTAGCGCGGCGACCTGGAAGCTTTCTGGAAAGAAAGGCGTTGATGTTGTGGTCAATTTTACCGGTGGCGATACCTGGGCACCGTGCCTCCGGACTGCAAAGCCGGGCGGCCGGATTCTGACTTGCGGCGCTACAGCTGGGCATACACCGGAAACCGATCTCCGATACATCTGGGTAAGAGAACTCGATGTCCTCGGGTCGAACAGTTATAGCCAGGACGATGTTGGAAAATCCGTTGCCTATGCGGCTGAGGGTAAGATCTCGCCGGTGATCAGCGATGTCATGCCTTTGGAAAAAACCGGCGAGGCTGAAATGCTTATGGAAGATCGTAATTTCTTTGGAAAGATTATCGTCTGCCCTTAAGGTTAGTCAGCACCGATCGAGTCTTCCATCATTTCTTCGATCATTTTTTTTGCCGTTGGTCGGTCGACTTTTCCAGTACCGCCGATTGGAAGCGCATCGATAATGAATATTCGGCGCGGATGTGCATATGCTGCACCATGTTCCAGAGTGAAGGCTTTGATGGAGTTTTCTGAGGATTTTGACCCCGTTCGGACTGTCACAAGTGCTGCCGGAGCGAGGCCTTTCACGTCGTGTGCTATTGGCATCACGACAGCATCTATAATGTCGGGATGCTGGACTAGGAGCAGTTCGACCTCCTTGGGATAAATGTTCTCGCCGCCACAGGAGAACTGGTCGTCTATGCGTCCCATGAAGAAGTAGAACCCGTCCTCGTCCTTGCGGAAGATGTCACCTGTGTGGAGCCAGCCATCGGTCAGCCGTTCTTCATTTAGGTCGGGCCGGTTGTTGTAGCCTGTCAGCACGGCAGGCGACTTGACCCAGAATTCTCCGTGACTGTCATTCTCTAGGCCGTTTTCTCCGACCATCTTGACCGCAACTTCGGGAGCAGGGACACCGCAACTGCCACGCGGAACGGGGCTACCATCGAGCGGACTGCGGAGCGGGCCACCACCTTCCGTTAGGCCATAGGCTTCTTCGACATCTGCGCTAAAGGCACGTTCGACGGCATTCAACAATTCTGCGCCGACAACAGCTGATCCCATTTCAAGACACTCCAGTCGTGGGAACTTGAGTTCCTCGAGCAATTCTTCTTCGGCGAGCATCATGCGGTACATGGCGGGGACGCCGCCAGTGTCGGTGCATTCGTAATCGGCGAGGGCTTGCAGCATTACCCGTGGTTCAAATCGTGGCAGGATTACTGCTGATGCCCCGGCATAGAGTTTGGGTTTAATCGATACCCGCATGGCATTTTTGTGAAACAACGGTCCTGCTACGAGTGTCCGTTCGGTCGGTTTGCATGGCCAGTATTGTTGTGCGGTTCTGATGCCCCACAGCATTCCTTCATGAGTCAGTAGAACGCCTTTGGGGCGTCCGGTCGATCCGGATGTATAAGGAAGAAAAGCAATTTGTTCGGATTGAATAGGGTTTGGGGAAAACGGTTTTTGCTCAGCCTTTGACAGCGCTTCATTATAATTAAGCCAGCCCGTCGGCACTGGTTCGACGGCGATATTCGTATCGAGGTTGTGGCTTTCGACAACATCGACCAATTGTGGATGACAGCCGGGCTCGATGACCGCGCCGCGGCATCCTGAGTCCTTGATAATAAACTCGATAGTTTCCGCGCCGAGTTTGATATTTAGCGGAATGGGGATAATACCCGCCCGCATGGAACCGAAGAATATCTCTATAAATTCGAAACGATTGCTCATTGCCAGCAGTAAGCGGTCGCCTGCTGCCATGCCCAGTGCATTGAGGGTTGCTGCGACTAAATCCATACGCTGGTTTAGCTCGCCGTGGGTGATCAGACGATCAGGTTTGCGCGACAGGTCGATCAGCGCAGTTTTGTCGGGATATGTCTCAGCCGATCGGCGGTTGAAGTAGCCCAGATTTGTATCTCGAGGGTTCATGGACTAGGAGCTTACAGCCGGAAGTTGCGTCTGCCTACGGCAAGCTTAACCAGTGATTTAAATCACTAAATTGGGTTTAGCATGACAAGTTGGGACCCATCTTTGAAAAGTTTACCCAAGCTGATGGTTGGACGACCAGGAAGTACGGCGGTACAGGCCTTGGGCTGGCGATCTCGCAGCAGCTGGTCACATTGATGGACGGCGAGATTGGTGTTGAAAGCACGGTTGGTGAAGGAACGAGGTTCCATTTCACTTTACGGTGCGAGGAAGGCGACCGAAAGAATGTCACCAGCATGGATGGTGAGGGCGAGAAAAATCTCGTTCCGCATGGTGGGCTTAATCCTCGGCAGATGAATTTAATGCGGGGTTGTGGGATGTACCAATTCCGATAACAATTTTGGCCATATAGAATACTCGTCCGTAATCTGGCTTCGAGTTTGGTGTCTATGACGAATTACGGCAAGATAGCGATAGAGTTTTGTTTGTTGTTCGTATTCGGAGAATTAAATGACTAACGCCGTCAGCACATCGATCGAGAATGGAAACACTGTGTTGTGTTTATGCGTTCGCATGGCCCGAACAGTTGACGTCGGTGCGATTGCAGCCGCGGCCGGTTTTGATGCGCTATACGTTGATATGGAACATAGTCCCATAACTGCTGACGATACCTCGGCGATTTGTATGGCAGCTTCAGGATTTGGAGTGACGCCTTTTGTTCGTGTGCCACAAGACGATATTGGCCTCGCCTCAAGACTACTTGATGGTGGCGCATATGGTATAATTTTTCCTCATGTAGAAACGGCGATGCAGGCGGCTAAAGTGGCGGGCGCGTGTTTGTTCCCACCGCGCGGAACGCGATCAGCTGTGGGATCAACAATTCATCTTGGGTTTGAAGGCTTATCTCAAAAAGATTCTGGTGAGCAGCTAGATGCTCTTACCATGACAACGGTCATGATCGAGACGGAACTGGGAGTGGAAAACGCCGAGGAGATCGCTGCGGTGGATGGCGTTGATATGGTCATGGTCGGCACGGCGGATCTCTCCGCTACGATGGGTGTGCCGGGCGCTTTGGGTAGCCCGGAGATCAGGCGCGCCTGTGAACAGGTTGCAGCGGCCTGTCGAAAGAGTGGCAAAATTTTTGCCCTTGGTGGCGTAAGGAATAATCCAGCGCTAGCAGCAGAATATGCTGCCTTGGGCGCACGGTTTATCATCGCCGGGATGGATGCTTCTTATTTTCAACAATCTGCGGGGGCAGACGTTGTTGCCATCCGTAATGCGCTGAAGTCCTGATTATTCTGGAATTTGAAACCAGGCAGGTTTGGTCGCGCGGAGAGTGGTCTCTTCTGTAGCGAGTTTGGAGTCCCCG
>CAJJCG010000101.1 GCA_905182615.1 Alphaproteobacteria bacterium UBA2964
ACGCTCTTCCGATCTTGACCTTGACGTTTTGCTGTCACTGCGCAAATGTAGATTTATAAAGTGGCCTATTTTTGGAGACGTTTTCGATGACTGAGTATCTTTATATTTCTGCTGATAACCATCTCGACACCCATTGGTGTCCCAAGGGTTTGTGGCAGGACCGCCTGCCGGCCAAATTCAAGGAGATTGGTCCGAAAGTCATTGAAGGCGAGAACGGCTCACAATGGACCTGGGAAGGCAGGCTTTGGGACAAATCAGCTGACGGTTCCAATAGCTCTCAGTTCCTGAAACCGTTCCGCGATCATGGTGTTAATCTGCCGGATGGCGCGTTGCCGCCAGCCGACCCGAAAATCCTGCTCGATCATATGGATCAGTCAAAAGTCTGGTCGAGCGTGATTTTCGCCAGTGTTCGTAAATGGAATGTCACCGATCCGGAATTGCTGTTCGCGGTTTACCGTGCGTTCAATGACTATGCGATGGAGGTCAATAAGATTGACCCTGATCGTATCTTCCTGCTGCCGGCATTGCCGACCAAGTATCCTGAAGAATGCCTCAAGGAACTTGATCGTATGATCAAGGCTGGCGCCAAGGCGGTTGAATTCCCGCCCTTCGATGTTGCCAAGCCAGTTTATGACGAGGTTTGGGAGCCTCTCTGGGCGATGGCCGGAGAAGCCAGCGTGCCGCTCTGCATTCATATTGGTGGTGCGGCGGACGCACCCTTGCCGCCATACAATCGTGGCGCGCAGATCGCATTTCTGGCGACTGCACCGTTTAACCTGTGCAACACATTTGCGCAGCTGGTGTTCTGTGGTGCGTTTGAACGTCATCCTAATCTGAAGGTGTTGTTCTCGGAATGCCGCATTGGCTGGGTACCGTTCGCGCTTGAATGGTGTGACCGTCAGGTTGCAGAGCGCGCGCCCGATCCATCGGCACCGCTGTCACTGCTGCCGAGCGAATATGCCAAGCGCAATTGCGGTTTCACCTTTGAAGAAGACTATGTCGGCACCGAGATGATGAAACTCGACTGGTGCAATCTCGGTGATGTTGCGATCTGGG
Source organism: Alphaproteobacteria bacterium UBA2964 (assembly GCA_905182615.1). Classification (GTDB taxonomy): domain Bacteria; phylum Pseudomonadota; class Alphaproteobacteria; order MPNO01; family UBA2964; genus UBA2964. The sequence goes on from CAJJCG010000101.1 coordinate 1,057, forward strand.
GTTCGGATTACCCGCATCCACAGGGGACCTGGCCTGACGTATCGATTCCGATTGATAAGATGTTTGAGGGCGTGCCTGCTGACGTCAAGCAACGCGTATTGTGGGATCACGCAGCGGAGATGTTTAACATTCAGGGACCTAAATAAATGGCGAAAGGCAAGCTTCGTCATCTGGCGATCTCTGTCCCTGATCCAGAAAAATCTGCCGAGTTTTATATGTCGACCTTTGGCATGGAAAAGGTCACGTCGGTCAAGGCGCCGATGGCAGATGGCGTCTATTTGACCGATGGGACCATCAACCTGGCTCTCTTGCGCTATAAAGATGATCGCCCGATGGGCGAGGGCAAGACCAAGGACTGGTTCGGCGTTCACCATTTTGGCTTCTGGGTCGACGATGTCGACGACAGCGTCAAGGCGATCAAGGATAACGGCGGTGACTGGTTTATGGGTGAGATGGAAGGCGACAATGTCTTCTATGAAATGAAATACACCGACCCGGACGGCACCATCTTCGACATTACCCATACCGGCTGGGGCGGCGCCCGCAAAGACGGCCCGCCTCCGGCCGACGATAAATAGAGCTTAAGATTCCGGCACCTCGACGCCGTTCTGACGACAGCAGGCGATCAGCGTATTTTCCAGCAAACAGGCGATGGTCATTGGGCCGACGCCACCCGGTACTGGGGTAATCGAACCCGCGACCTTAACCGCCTCGTCAAAATCAACATCACCGACCAGATGTGTCTTGCCGCCTTCTGCCTCGATACGATTAACCCCGACATCAATCACCGCAGCGCCCGGTTTGATCCAGTCGCCTTTGATCATCTGCGGGCGACCGACCGCAGCGATCAGGATATCGGCAGTGCGGCACAATCCGGGTAAACCCTTGGTCCGCGAATGGGCGATGGTGACGGTGCAATTGGCGGCCAGCAGCAATTGAGCAATCGGCTTGCCGACGATGTTGGAGCGCCCGACGACAATGGCGTTCATGCCGGTCAGGTCGCCTAACACATCATCGAGTAGCATCATGCAGCCGCGTGGTGTGCAGGGCACAAGCCCTTCTTCGCCACTTGACAAAGCACCAACATTGAGCGGGTGAAACCCGTCGACATCCTTGGCAACATCGATCATTTCAATAACTGGTTTTTCGGCAATGTGATCCGGCAGAGGTAGCTGCACCAGAATACCATGCACGGCGGGGTCGGCATTGAGCTCGGCGACAACAGCTATTAGATCAGCCTCTGAGACATCGGCGGGCAGGCGGCGGCCAACCGATGCCATACCGGCCTCGACCGTCTGTTTCGTCTTGTTGCGGACATAGACCTGGCTGGCTGGGTCTTCGCCAACCAGAACCGCGGCCAGTCCTGGAACCAGCCGGTGCTGTTCTTTCAGAGTGGCGGCGCGGCGGCCAATGGTTTCGCGTAATTGGGCAGCAAAGGCTTTGCCGTTAATTAAAACTGCGTCCGTCATCGATGTATTCCAGAATTTGAGTTTGTGGGTTGGCTAGTCAGCCGGTCAGCAGGGCACGGTGCAGATTCCCAAGCACCATTTGCAGGAAGATCAATCCGAGAATAAGGGCAATTGGCGATATATCGATACCACCGAAATTAGGCATAACTTTTCGGATCGGGCGCAAAGCTGGCTCGGTGATCCGATAGAGAAAATCGATGATCGTATAAACAAACTGGTTGGTGGTGTTGATGATGTTAAACGCGACCAGCCAGCTCAGGATCGCCCCGATAATGATCACCCAGATATAGAGGTCGACCGCGATGATCGCGACGCGAATGAGGGGGTCGATAATGATCATAATTTGGGATCTCCGCCGGACAGGTTAAGGGTGCGCAGGATAGGCCCACGACAGTTGCGCAAATCCTAACGACCCGGATGCGTCAGTTCAAGATTTGGCTGAGAAGGGCGCCCAGATATGATATGTGAATATCTTGACATTGAAGGTAGGGAAAAGCACATTCCAGCCGTTCCGGTGGGGGTATAGCTCAGTTGGGAGAGCGTCTGGTTCGCAATCAGAAGGTCAGCGGTTCGATTCCGCTTACCTCCACCAAATATTAAACTTCTAATCCAATGGGTTAGAGGTTTTTTGCGTTTCTGCAACAATGTCCCTCCCCAAGAAATTGCCGCGTTCATTGCCGCGTTTGAATGTCGCTTGGGG
>CAJJCG010000102.1 GCA_905182615.1 Alphaproteobacteria bacterium UBA2964
ACATTTGCATCTGCCAGGCCAAATTGATTTTCTGCAAGGTGTCGCAGCGTGTGTTGCGGGACCGGTGATACCTTCGCAAAGTCTGAGATCGCCATATCAACGATTCCGCCGGATACAATTCTCCCCCCTGATCATGATGGGCTATTCCCTGTCGACCGTCCAGCTGGGGTCAAGCGACGCGCGGAGTCAGATAAGCCGCCGAAGTCGCACTAACGGTCATATGCCAGTTGCCTGAGATAGATTGGCGGATCATTATAGTTCTAAACAAATTCGCCGGTGCGCCGGTAAGGAGGAAGACATGGCCAGAAGCCTTCATGAAAGACCCGAAGTAACACCGGAGCGCGAGGCGTTTTATAATAAGATTGGCCCGCTTGCCGTTGCACCGCTGTGGGAACGACTCTTTACGTTTATGAAAAAAGAACCGGAGATGCGGGCTGCCCCCTATGTCTGGAAGTATGATGACATTCGTCCGAGTTTGATGGAAACCGCGACACTCATTACGGCGGAAGAGGCTGAACGGCGTGTCCTTATTCTTGAGAACCCGGCCTTGAAAGGCGAAACCGCCGCCAGTGATTCAATGTTTGCTGGTTTCCAGCTCATTATGCCGGGTGAGGTGGCGCCAACGCATCGCCATTCACCTGCGGCCTTGCGTTTCATTGTCGAAGGCGACGGTGCCTATACAGCGATCAATGGTGAAAAAGCACCCATGAAGCCAGGGGATCTGATCCTGACGCCATCGGGTGTATGGCACGATCATGGCAATGTTGGAACGACACCTGTGGTTTGGCTCGATGGTCTCGATATTCCGCTGATCCGGACGTTGGGTACGATGTTTACCGAGCTTTATGAAGATGGTGGTGTCCATCCTGAGGGCCGCCCGCAATTCGATAATGTTGCGCGCTATGGCGCTAATATGCGGCCGATGAATTATAAATCCGAAGAATTGCACTCTCCGGTATTCCACTACCCATACGATGAGACGCGGAGTGCGTTGGTAAACCTCAAGAAATCAGGTGAAGTGGATCCGTTCCACGGCATCAAGATGCAGTATATCAATCCAAATACGGGCGCGCCGGTAATGCCGACCTTGGATTGTTATATGGAACTGCTGCCTGCGAAAATGAAAACCCAGGAATTTCAATGTACAGCGACATGGATTTATTCTGTCGTTGAAGGGACTGGCCGAACCGTTATTAACGGGACTCCTTATGAATGGGGACCTCGCGATGTCTTTGTGGTGCCGGGCTGGTTGCCGCATCATCATGAATGTGATGATGACGATGCCTTCCTGTTCAGCTTCTCAGATAAAGGAGTCCACGAGAAACTTGGGCTTTATCGCGAGAAGCGCGGCAACGTCACGCACTAATCCAAAGTTTACGCGGAGAAAAAGGGCTGCTCAGAGAGCAACCCTTTTTTGTATCTGGTTAGCTGTATTTAGCGGACACGGGCGTCAAAGAACTCGCCCTTTCCAGGGCCGACACCATCTTTTTGATCTTCAAGATCAAGGCGTTCGTCCTTGATGCCTGGCGCCCAGGTCACGACCTGTAGGATTTCAAGGTCGACTTTGCCAGTACTGGCAAACCAGTATGCGTTGCCGTGCGGCATGATGATGCCTTCCTGTGGGCCATAGACGCCAAGAACCTCGTCATCCGGTCCGTAGAAGGTTGCTTCACCCTTCATACACATCCACATCCCGTCCATGCCGGTATGGATGTGCATGTTGTTGTCACCCTCACCTTTTTTGACGATCTGAACGGAGCCGCGGAGCAAACCGGACGTTCCCAGTGTGACAATGGATTTTCCAGCTTTCAGCCCTTCGGGTTTCTTGTAATTGAAAACTTGCGGTGAGCGCGCTTTTTGCTGCGCTTCTTCAATTAGGTCTTTTTTACGTTTAGCCATTAGTACCCCCAAAAATTTGATAGTTAATCCTCTGCTTTTTTATAAACCCGCGCAAGTAGCTCCATCAGCGTGTGGCGTTCGTCGACTGACAGGTCACGGGTCATGTGTTGTTCATGCGTGTTGACCAAAATATTCAATTCAGCCAGCAGAGTATGCCCCAATTCCGTTAGTTTCAGAGCGTGAGACCGGCGGTCAGTGGCGGAAACTTCCCGGACTACAAGTTTACGGTCTTCCAGCCGGTCAATGATCTGGACCAGCGTTGACCGATCAAATCGCAGGGCACTGGCAATTGCAGACTGGCTGATACCTGGATTGGCATCAATTAGGACCAGCGCGCCATATTGCGGTGGTGAAATTTCAACCTCACCGATGGTCTGGCTGAAATGCTGAAAAACAGCAACCTGCGCACAGCGCAGATTGTACCCGATCAAGTCAGGTAGAGACGCCATATTAATGGAATTGGGTTTACCCGTTTTATTAGCCATCAGTGCTTTGTTGCCTAGGCAATTTTCAGAGTTAGGTCACAGACGCCGTCAACATGGACGATAATCTCCTCACCGCGATTTACCGCGCCAACACCTTCGGGCGTACCAGTGTAAATCAGATCGCCGGGTTCCAGCGTTACCAGACCAGAGAGGTATGCAACGCTTTCCGGCATATTCCAGATCATATCGCCGATATCGCCGGACTGACGAGTCTCGCCATCGACAGTCAGCGTGATGGCACCGGCAGTTGGATGACCTATCGTGCCAGCTGGATAAATTTCGCTGCAAGGTGCAGACGCATCGAAACCTTTACCCATATCCCAGGGGCGGCGCATGCCTTTGGCTTCTTCTTGAAGGTCACGGCGGGTCAAGTCGATGCCAACGCCATAACCAAAGATATGGTCGTTTGCATCATCAACGGAGATGTTGGCGCCACCTTTACCGATGGCGGCAACCAATTCTGCCTCGTAATGGAAGTTTTCCGTTGCGGGCGGGTAAGGGATGGTCGCGCCGTTCTGGACAATCGCATCACCTGGTTTCAGAAAGAAAAATGGAGGTTCGCGCTCGTCGGCACCCATCTCGCGGGCATGGGCCGCATAGTTCCGACCAATGCAGTAAATCCGGCGCACAGGAAACCTATCTTCGCTGCCGACGACGGGGACGCTGGGTAGGTTCCAGCTGGGAATTACATAGCTCATTAACGTCACTCCAGATCAAATAAATGTTGGGCGTGAATGTGGCCTAATGGGGGGCAAAGGGCAAGGTTCACCTGACCAATTCTCGGGGCTGGCTTTCAAGTCGTGCTACACTATTTAAGATAGGGTAGAATAGTCGAAACATCGTGCTCATGAGGCAGAAATGGCATTTCCAAATCGTCGGCTTGAAGCAATCGAACATTGGCATGCCCATGTTTATTATGACCCCGAGAACACCAAGGAAGCCGCCGCTGGACTTCGAGAAAAAATCGTTGAAGAATTTCCTGATACGACAATGGGACGCTGGCATGACGAGATCGTTGGCCCGCATCTTGTCTCGATGTATCAGGTGGCCTTTGAGGTTGATCAGTTTGACAAGCTGGTCCAATGGTTGGCGGTTAATCGCGATGGGTTGAACGTTTTGGTGCACCCGCATACCGAAAACGCCTATAACGATCATTTAGTTTTTGGATTTTGGCTTGGCGATAAGTTGCCGCTGAATGAAGAGCGTCTGATCCGCATGGCAGATCGGGAATCGCGATAAGTTAGCGTTTCTCCATCCATGGTCTTGCCGTGCCGTGCCGGGGCTTTTAAAACATAGGCTATGACCTTTCCTTTGGATCCTCTTAACGCAGCGCTTGATCGGCTGTCACGTCATCCATTTTACAGTGACAAATTACCGAATAGCGTCACCGATGCCGCTGAATTTGCGGACGCCATCCCTTTGATGTCGCGCTCTGATTTGGTCGCAGAAATGCAAAAGCCGGGCTATGGCACTTTTGGTGGCACCAACCCCGTACGAATGAATATGAGCCCGATGGGCGGCGGGCTGGTGCCGGTGATGCAGACCAGACGCGATTTGGATCGCATGATCAGTGCTTGCCGGACACATCTCGATGCCTGTGGTGTTGAAGAAGGTGATGTCTGCGCCGTGTTCTTTGGCTACCATCTGTTCGTTGCAGGGCTGTTCTATCAGACCCAGATGGAAGCGCATGGCGTAACCTGCATTCCGCTCGGACCTGGTGAAGCAGACCGTGCTGTTGAAATCTGCAACGCGCATAATGTCAATATTCTGGCGGGCAACCCGAGCTTCTCGCTTCGGCTGCTCGAGGCAGGTGTCAAACCGCCTAAAGTCTTCTTTGCCGGTGGCGAGGCCTTCACCGGGAACCCAACCCTGTATAATGCAGTCGCGGATGCAATGCCGGGAACCATGCTGGTTGATGCTTTCTCATTGTCTGAAGTGATGCCTGTTGGGCGGACTTTCCCTGGCGGGCAGGGCGTCCATGTCTTTGATGAGCTGGTCTATGCCGAGGTGATTGACCCTGAGACATTGCAGCCGGTCGCTGATGGTGAACGTGGCGAATTAGTGCTGACTCATTTGCAAAAAGAAGCACAGCCGCTGGTTCGGTATCGCACGGGCGACCTGACGGTAAAGATAACGACGCCATCGGTGTTTGGCCGGACGGTATGTTTGCCCAATGTTGTCTTTGGCCGGACAGACGAGATGGTCAAGGTAAAGGGCGTCAAGCTGTACCCATCAGAGATACGCGCTGTCTTGCTTGGTATTGATGGGCTTGATGGTGGTTACAGACTTACGGTGTCTGCCAAGAGAGGTGGTAGCGATACGCTATCGCTGGCGCTCGAGGGAACGGCCGGTGACGGTGCGGCGGAACTCGTTTCGCGACGTTTTAAAAGCCAGACACTGATATCCGTAGATGAAATTTCGATTGTGGCAGAGCTCGAAGACGGCCCGTCATTGATTGACCAAAGAGGAAAATAAGAATGGCGGACGGTAACTGGCGTTTGATCGTCGATGAAAACTCTTACGCTGACTTTTCGGTTTCGGTGTCACCGGCCATAGAGAAGGCTGTTGTTAAGGGCGAAGCGCCGCCAACCGTCTATCTCAATATTTTCGATGTTGATTCCATTACCATCGGTATGAATGAAGATCCTGAGCAGGCGTTGGATCTCGAATTTTGTAACCAAAACGGCATTTCGTTCCGTCGCCGCCCAAATGGTGGTGGCCCAGTTTATGCCGGGGCGGGCTCTGCGTTTTTGGTGTTTTTTCTGCCTACCAGCCACCCGGAAGTTCCGGAAACAACAACGGAAGCCTTTCCCAAGGTGTTGACCGCTTTCGCCGAGACGCTGGCGCAGCGCTATGGCTTTCCAGCGGAATACCGGCCCTTGAATGATGTTCAGGTCGAAGGTCGTAAATTGGTGCCGACCTCGCTCAAAATTGAAAATGGCGTCATGACGTTCCGGATCGTCATCAATGTGAAGCCGATTGATACCGAGCTCGCTGGCAAAATCATGCCGATGCCGCCTGAAAAGGTGAAAGACAAGGTACTGAAGGATATGACGTCGCGCTTTACCTGTTTGGAACGTGAAGCAGGCAAGCCTATCGATACCGCTGAGCTTGAAGCAATGGTTCGTGAAGCAACGATCCATGCATTTGGTGAAGAGGCGCTGGAAAAAGGCGCAGTGATAGACGTCGAACGCGGTTATGCCGATGAATTTCGCGCTGAATATGAGAGCGATGACTGGCTTTTTGCCAAGAGCGAGAAGACGCGGTTTGCCGGGTTGTTGCAGCAGGGTGATACGATTGGGCTTGGCCGGGCGAAGGCCGTAGGGGGTTTGATCTGGGCGACACTTGTGCTGCGTGATGGCAAGGTGCTGAAGGCTATTATTAATGGCGACTGGCATCCTCGTCCGCTGGACAGCGTATCCTGGCTTGAGGATAGCTTGACCGGTTGCGCGGGTGATGTTGATAGCCTGCGGAGCTGTGCTATAGAATTTTTGGCGCGCAATGATGTTGAGTTTGCCGGTGTCACTGCCGATGATTTGGTTGCAGCCATGGAAATCGCTCTTGGGGCTCAGTCTCTTGTTACGCCGTAGCGACTAACTTTAGAGGACATAAATTATGTCAGTCGTCGTTTCTGAAACAGCAGCACTCGGGATTACAAGAATAGCGATCAACCGACCGGATAAACGGAATGCGGTGAGCCCTGAAGCCCGCAATGCATTGATCGACGCTGTATCCGAGGCACTGGCCGATAACGAAGTTCATGCCATTGTTCTCGGAAGTACCGAAGGCCATTTCTGCGCCGGTGGTGATATCGATTCCATGACCGCTCTGAATGTTGCTTCCGGTCGGGTCCGGATGAAAGAAAATCATCGCATGGTCCGGCTTTTGGCCGAGGCGGAAAAACCAATTGTTGCTGGTGTGGAGGGGTTCGCTATGGGCGCTGGGGCAGGGATCGCCTTGCTCTGTGATAGCATTGTGCTGGCAGAAAGCGGAGCCTTGGGGTTTCCATTTTTTCGTATCGGACTGACGCCGGATTACGGCATTTTATTTACGCTGACGCGTCGTGTCGGGCAGGCCAAAGCGCGTCAGATACTGCTCTATGCTGAGATGCAGAAAGGTCAGGATGCGGTTGATGTTGGTCTTGCCGATGAGCTGGTGTCCGATGGCCAGGCGGAGGCGCGGGCGATTGAGCGGGCGCAGGTTCTAGCGGCAATGCCCCCCCATGCTTTTGCACTGACCAAACGGCATCTCGCGATGGAACCGCAATCACTGGAAGAAGCGCTTGAGATGGAAGCCATGTCACAATCGCTGGCTTTTGTCGGCTCTGAACTTGAGGAAGGGCGTACGGCCTTCCTCGAAAAACGCAAACCGGATTTCCGGTGAGTTAGCCATCAAATGGTAGATGTTGCTGTCATCGGTGTAGGTCAGACCCGTTACGGAATGTTTCCAGAGCGAACGCTCAAGGATTTATTTCATGAAGCGGCAATCAATGCGTTGAACGATGTCGATAAAGGCCTTGACCCGCAGGATGTTGAGGAAGCGTTTATTGGGACTTTGTCGACCGGCGGTGCACAGCTCGGTAATTTCGCCCCCTTGATGATGGAGGCTGCTGGTATGATCGGTGCCAGCGCCCGACATATCGAAAATGCCTGCGCCTCTTCTGGTTTTGCGATGCGCGATGCCGTCGCTGCTATCGCGTCGGGACGAACAAACATTGCGGTCGCTGGCGGCATTGAAAAAATGTCTGATTTACCACGCGAGAAGAATCGTTTGTGGCTGGGCATTTCCGGCGATGTTGAATGGGAACGATTGGCGGGGACTAACTTTGCCGGGATTTATGCGATGATGGCGCGGCGCCATATGCATGAGTTTGGCACGGAGAAGAAACATATAACGATGGCAGCGGTGAAGAACCGTAATAACGCTCTTGCGAACCCCAAGGCCCAGTTTCGCGCGGCTCTCGAATTTGACCGTGCGATGAAGGCGCCAAATTTGGCATCACCTCTGACCTTTTCGGATGCTTGCGGTATTACCGATGGAGCATCGATGGTGATTTTGTGCCGGGCCGACATGGCGAAGAATTTTACAGATCAACCGGTGTTGGTCGTGGGGTCGGGCGGCGCCAGCGATTATGTTGCGATCCATGATCGGCCATCGATGACAACGCTCGAAGGCACCAAGCGGGCTGCTAAGCAGGCCTATAGCATGGCCGGGATTACGGCCGACGATATTGATTTCGCTGAGGTGCATGATTGTTTCGCCATTGCGGAACTCCTCGCCTATGAAGATTTGGGGTTTTGCGAAAAAGGTGATGCCGGAAAGTATATCGAAAGCGGAGCGACGGCCCGCGATGGCAAACGACCGGTCAATAATTCTGGCGGGTTGATCGCCAAGGGACATCCCATTGGCTCGACAGGAACCGGGCAGATTTGTGAGGTCGTCAATCAGCTACGCGGCCGCGCTGATACGGCAGAGCGCCAGCTTCAGAATGTCGGCTATGGGCTCACACAAAATGTCGGTGGATCAGGGGCGGCGGTAGCGGTCCATGTCCTGAAGGCGGTGGAGTAGGGCTATGGTGGGAATTGAAAGCTATGGCGCTGCCCTGCCGACACTTCGCTTGCCCGCGACTGCCTACGTTGAAGCTTGGGGTGCTTGTGCGGCGCGCGGCATGAAACAAAAAGCATTTTGCGCCTATGACGAAGATCCGGTGACACTTGGAATCGAAGCAGCCCGCCAGGCTCTAGGGCGGTTACCGGCTAGCGTTGAAATAGGCGCGCTATTTTTCGGCGTGACTACCCCACCTTTCGAGGAAAAACCATCCGCGGCCACCCTGCCGACAGCTTTATTCGAAAACTCTGCGATGCGGGTTACGGAAATCACTGGCTCGCCACAGGCGGGTGTTCAGGCTCTGGTCTCGGCCGTCGAGTACTGCATGGCAGGGAAGGGACGTTATGCCCTGGGTGTCGCAGCTGATGCGCCGAGCGGTCCCGCTGATGCGAGTTATGAACACGCGCTTGGTGCCGCCGCCGTGGCATTCGTTGTCGGTCCGGATGGCGGCGTCGCCAGTTTCGAAAACAGTTTTAGCGTAACGCGAGAGACCTTTGGCTCGCGATTTCGGCGTCATGGCGATGACACACTCTCTGATCTTGAGCTTCGGACGCGCGACAATCTTGCGAGTGCGCAGGCTTTGGGTGCTGAGATGGCGGCCTCAAAACTTGGCAAGGTAAAGCGCCTAGCCTTGGGTGCTGATGCTGGTTTGATGCGTGGCGTTGGCAAGGCCTTACGATTACCGGAGGCGGAGACAGACGCGCTATGGAGCATGATTGGCGATGCCGGTTCCGCCTCGGCGCCATTTGCTCTTGCGGCTGCCCTTGATGTGGCGCGAGCTGGGGAAATAATTCTGTGTGCTGGGATTGGGTCCGGTGCTACCGCGGCATTGCTGGCGGCAGGCAAAGAGCTATCCAAGCGCCGCCGAAAAGGCGCGAAAGTGGCCAACCTCATTGCCGGCGGCAAAATGGTTGATTACGTGACCTATCTCAAACACCGTCGGATGTTGTCGAGTAGATTTGGAGGCAACGGATGACCTCCTATGTTTCCCTGCCGATGTATGGCGCCAATATTGATGAACGGATGCGGCTTATCGCCGGGAAGTGCAAATCCTGCGGCCAGCTTGCTTATCCTCAACGCCCGGTCTGCACCAAATGTGGCGGAGATCAGTTTGACGACACGCCGCTCTCTGGCAACGGCACGCTTTATACTTATAGCGTTGTTGCCGGAAATGGCGCGCCGTCAGAGTTTGACGATGAGCAGACTATGACTGGTGATGTGCTGTGTGGCGTGGTTGAACTCAAGGAGGGCCCACGCGTGATGGTGCGCCTCGCTGATGTTGATCCCGAGCAACTGCATATCGGCATGAAACTCCGGGCTGTTATTCGGCGCCTCTATGATCAGGAAGGCTTCCTGCGTTATGGCACTAAGTTCGAACCGGTTGGGTCATAGAAATCGATGACACCGCCTGTTTTTAAAACCCGCATTACCGAGTTGTTTGGCATAGATCATCCAATCCTGTGCGGCGGGCTCATGTGGCTGGCGGATGCCAACTATGTTGGTGCCGTGGTCAATGCTGGCGGAATGGGCTTCATCACGCCGCGTAGTTTTCCGACACTAGACGATTACCGGGCACAGCTGCGTAAATGCCGCGAGATCACTGAGGGTAAACCCTTCGGTGTAAATATCTACGTCTCGGCTCGGCCCGAAGCCAATGTAGAGCTTGGTGTGTTTCTCGATGTCGCTATTGAGGAGAAAGTAGCCTTCGTCGAAACAGCAGGGTTTAGCCCAAAAGCGTTTTTGCCCCGGATCAAAAACGCCGGGATGAAGGTCATCCATAAATGCACGACGCTACGTCATGCGCAAAGTGCGGCGAAAGCCGGTGTGGACGCGATCGCCATTCTGGGTGCAGAGGCGGGTGGCCATCCAGGAATGAATATGATCGGTGGCATCGTTCAGGGCGCTGTTGTTCCGGCGGGCCTGGATGTTCCCGTGGTTCTCGCTGGCGGATTAGGGTCTGGCCGCCAATTGTTGGCGGCGCTGGCTTTGGGCGCTGACGGTATTTTGCTGGGGTCACGGATGACGGTGGCAGAAGAAATTTGGGCCGATGACAAATACAAGAAGCGCATCACTGAAACCGTTGAAAGTGATACACGCATTGTTATGTCTATCTTTAACGACAATTCACGCGTCCTGGATAACGCGACGGCCAAAGCGGTGAATGAGCTTGAAGAGCAAGGCATTACAGAGTTTGAACAATACCGACCTTTGGTGCAGGGGCCCAACCAGCGTGATGCATATGCGTCCGGTGATTTTGACCAGGGCACACTTTCTATGGGGCAAAGCTGTGCGTTCGCTAATGAAATTGCCAGCGTTGAGAATATTTTTGATGACATCCTGAGGGATGCTGTTGCAATGCGGGACCGTCTTGGCGGTTTAGCGGTAGAGAACGGATAGGGTAGCAAAGCATATGGCCAATAATCCAAACAGTTCGGATTTTACGGTAGGGATCTTGGGCACTGGCGCGATGGGGAGGGGGATTGCCCAGATTATGGCGACCGGCGGCATGCAGGTTTTGCTGTTCGATACCAATGACGGAGCCGCCGAGGCCGGCCGGGAATTCGCAGAACGCATGATCCTGCGGGCCAGTGAGAAAGGGGCGACCAGTGATGAAGAGGCGCGGGCCGCCGTTGCTCGTCTTACTGTGGTTACCCAACTCTCTGACTTAGGTGGCTCTGATCTCGTTATAGAGGCCGTGCTTGAAGACCTGGATATCAAGCGCAAGGTCTTTACCGGTCTGGAGGAAGTGGTTGCTGAGGATTGCGTGCTGGCAACTAACACTTCTTCGCTCTCAGTCGCGGCGATTGCCGCTGCATTAAATCATCCGGGCCGGTTTGCCGGTTTTCACTTCTTTAACCCTGTGCCTTTGATGAAGGTCGTTGAGGTTGTGAACGGGGTGGAAACCACCCCTAAGACCGCCGACACATTAGTTGCCGTTGCTCGCCGCACCGGGCATGAACCGGTGCGGGCCAAGGACACGCCAGGGTTTCTGGTTAATCACGCCGGGCGCGGGCTGAATACTGAAGGTGTTCGGATTGTCTCTGAAGGGATTACTGATTTTGCCGGGGTCGACGACCTGCTGCGCGAAGGCGGCCCAAATTTTCGAATGGGGCCGTTTGAGTTGATGGATACGACCGGACTGGATGTATCCCACCCAGTGATGGAATCGATTTATCAGCAATTTTATGAAGAACCACGTTTTCGTCCGGGCCCTCTGACGCGTCAACGTGCCGCTGCAGGTTTATATGGCCGTAAGACCGGGCGTGGTTTCTATACCTATCAAGACAACAAAAAAGTACTGCCACCAGCGGCGGAGGTCCCCGACACTCTGCCGGAGGCAATCTGGATTAGTAAGGCTGAGCCCGCCGGGTATGAGATGCTGGCTTCTGCATTATCAGGTGTCGTGGAAATTGATGACGGGCAAAAGCCGTCAACACGCAGTCTCTGTCTGTTTACGCCGCTTGGTCGTGATGTCACCAGCGCTGCCATCGCTGAAGGCATTGAGGCGGAGCGCTCTTTCGGGGTTGATACAATGTTTGGACTGGAAGGCCGCCGCACGCTTATGGGCACGCCGGTTTCCGATCCTGATTTTCGCGATTTGGTCCATGCTGCGCTAGCGTCAGAAGACCATGCCGTTACGGTAATCCATGATAGCGCTGGTTTTGTGAACCAACGTGTCGTTGCAACAGTAGTGAACATCGCTTGTGATATCGCGCAGCAGCGTATCGCTAGCCCGTCGGATATAGACAAGGCGGTTACGCTGGGGCTTGGTTATCCGAGTGGGCCTCTTGCGATGGGTGATTCCGTGGGCGCACGACAAATCCTGCAAGTCCTCAATGCGATTCAGGAATTCTATGGCGACCCGCGCTATCGACCGAGCCCGTGGCTTAAACGCCGCGCGCTACTGGATGTTTCTTTGCTCACGGAAGAAAACTGAGTGAACACTTAAATTTATTTCCCATTCTTTTGTCACGGTGACTCCACCTTTCGGCCGATTCGCGGTACGATTATTGCACTCGTTCTATATGTAAACTGCGACCTCTAAATCGAGTGATCGACGACAAGACATTCCCGTAAACCTAATTCTTGGAAAAAACGTGACCATCGAACATAAGGACCTCGCCAACGCAATTCGCGCCCTCGCGATGGATGCCGTGCAGGCGGCAAACTCTGGCCATCCCGGCATGCCTATGGGTATGGCAGATGTTGCCACCATTCTGTTTACTCGCTTTTTAAAGTATGACGCTTCGGCGCCTGATTGGGCTGATCGCGACCGGTTTGTGTTGTCGGCGGGTCATGGATCGATGTTGCTTTATGCGCTGCTCTATCTGACTGGTTATCCTGATATCGATATTGAAGAGATTAAAAATTTCCGGAAGCTCGGCAGTAAGACCGCCGGACATCCGGAGTATGGTCATGCCGCGGGTATCGAGACCACGACCGGGCCGTTGGGGCAGGGCATATCGACTGCGGTTGGTATGGCGATGGCGGAACGCATCCTGGCAGCCCGTTTTGGGGACGATGTCGTTAGTCATTACACCTATGTCATCGCAGGCGACGGCGACCTTATGGAAGGGATCAGCCATGAAGCTGCGTCCTTTGCTGGTCATCTTGGTCTGTCACGCCTGATTGTTTTGTATGACGATAACGGTATCTCGATTGATGGCAGCACTTCGCTGTCCTGGTCGGATGATGTGCCAGCGCGGTTCGCCGCTTATGGCTGGGACACCAGCCTGGTCGATGGACATGATCCCGAGGCTGTTACAGAGGCGATAGAAGCTGCCCAAGGACAGAACAAGCCCTCATTAATCGCCTGCCGCACCACGATTGCCTATGGCGCGCCGACCAAGGCTGGCACTTCCGGCTCACATGGCGCACCGCTTGGCGATGATGAGATTGCGGGTACTCGCGAAGCTATCGGCTGGTCGCACGGTCCGTTTGAAGTGCCGGATGATATCGTTGTCGCGTGGCGCGAAGCTGGTGCCAAAGGCGCTGGTGATCGGGAGGCCTGGGAAGCTCGGCTGGCCGGTCTCGATAATGCTGTACGCGACGAGTTTAATCGTGTGATGTCCGGGGCTCTACCTGTGGGCTGGGAAAACGCCATTCAGGAGATCAAAGCCGAATTTGTCGCCGATGCTCCCGGTCAGGCGACACGGGTTTCTTCTGGCGCAGTCCTTGAAAAACTGATTGGTGCGGTGCCGGAACTTATGGGCGGCTCGGCTGATCTGACAGGTTCAGTGAATACACGGACATCCAACATGTCCTCTATATCCCGGGAAGATTTTAGCGGCCGCTACATCCATTACGGTATCCGTGAGCATGGTATGGCGGCGGCGATGAATGGTATGGCGCAACATGGCGGCATCATTCCCTATTCCGGGACGTTCCTAGTGTTTGCCGACTATATGCGCCCCGCCTTGCGGTTGTCTGCTCTTATGCAGCAACGCGTTATTCAGGTTCTGACGCATGACTCCATCGGCTTGGGCGAAGATGGTCCGACACATCAGCCGGTCGAAACGCTGGCGAGTCTGCGGGCTATTCCGAATCTTAATGTGTTCCGTCCTGGTGATGCTGTTGAAGTGGCGGAGTGTTGGGAAATTGCAGTGTCGACGGAAAACACCCCGTCCGCCATTTCACTAACCCGTCAGGGCATTCCGACGCTAAGAAAAGACGCCGACGGGGAAAATAAATGTGCCAAGGGCGGCTATATTATTTCCGCTGCGGATGGTGATGCGGCCGTGACGTTAATGGCTTCCGGATCGGAGGTTTCGGTGGCGGTGAAGGCACAGGAATTGCTGTCTGCGGAGGGCATTGCGGCTAATGTTGTCTCAATGCCGTGCTGGGAGTTGTTTGATGCCCAGCCTGCGGCATATCGCGCCTCGGTCCTTGGCGAGAACACCGTTAAAGTTGCTGTCGAAGCGGCGGTGTCAATGGGCTGGGATAAATATATCGGCCCCGACGGTGCCTTTATTGGGATGTCGAGCTTTGGTGCATCTGCGCCGGCTGGAGATTTGTTTAAACATTTTGGAATTACCGCAGAAGCGGTCGCAGTGGCGGCCAAAGAGCGGTTATAGAAACGCATTTAGACGGAGGAAATCATGGCAGCAGTACGGGTAGCCATCAACGGATTTGGCCGCATTGGGCGGCTGGTTTTACGCGCCGCTTATGAAAGTGGCCGTAAGGATATTGAATTTGTCGCGATCAATGATCTTGGCAGTATCGACGCCAACGCCTTGCTGCTAAAGCGAGACACAATTCACGGAGCTTTCCCTGGCACGGTGAAGACTACCAAGACCGGTATTAATATTGGCAGAGGCAACATCAAGATCTTTGCTGAGCGCGATCCGGCTAATCTACCTTGGGGCAAGCTCGGAATCGACGTAGTGCTCGAATGCACCGGTATTTTCACCAAGCGTGAGCACGCCGACGCCCATATCGCAGCTGGCGCCAAGAAAGTCCTGATTTCTGCTCCGGCAACCGGTGAAGACCTCACGGTCGTTTGCGGTGTTAATGATAAAAAGCTGCGCAAGAGCCACACCGTGGTTTCCAACGCATCCTGCACCACTAACTGTCTCGCACCGGTTGCTGCCGTTCTGCATAAGGCATTTGGCATTCAGCAGGGCTATATGACAACGATCCATGCCTATACCGGTGACCAGCGCTTGCAGGATACGCTGCATCCTGACCCACGTCGGGCCCGGGCCGCAGCCTATTCGATGATCCCGACCTCGACCGGGGCCGCCAAGGCGGTTGGCCTGGTTCTGCCAGAACTGAATGGCAAGCTCGACGGCACCTCGATCCGCGTGCCGACCGCTAACGTGTCGATTGTTGATCTCAACTTCACCGCCAAACGTAAAACGACGGTTGATGAGATCAATGCAGCGATAATCAAAGCATCCAAGACCGCCGCGTTGAAGGATATCCTCATCACTAATGATGAGCCGCTAGTGTCATCCGATTTCAATCATAACCCAGCGAGTTCGATCTTCGACCTGACCCAGACTCAGGTCATTGAAGGTAAGCTGTGCCGCGTTGCCTCGTGGTACGATAATGAGTGGGGCTTCTCCAACCGCATGTCCGATACCGCGGTTATGATGGGCAAGCTTGGCTGATCCTGACTAAAGGCTGATTAAACAATGGCGCGTTTTGAAACGCTCGATACCCTGCCTGTTCTGAACGAGCAGGCAGCAGGTGCCCGCGTTCTTGTCCGGGGTGATCTTAATGTCCCGATGCGGGGTGGTGTGGTAACCGAAGCGACCCGCATCGAACGGCTGGCGCCGACTATTCTTGAGCTGGCTGATCGCGGCTGCAAAGTCGTAGTAATGTCCCATTTTGACCGGCCGAAAGGGCGGGTCGTTCCAGAGATGTC
Organism: Alphaproteobacteria bacterium UBA2964; assembly: GCA_905182615.1. GTDB lineage: Bacteria > Pseudomonadota > Alphaproteobacteria > MPNO01 > UBA2964 > UBA2964. The sequence continues at coordinate 15,361 of CAJJCG010000102.1, forward strand.
GCTCAAACCGCTCGTCGAACCGCTGAAAGAAGCTCTTGGCGGGCGGAATGTTGTGTTTATCAATGACTGTATCGGTGATGCAGCGGAGGCGGCGATTGCGGCGTTACCGGAAGGTGGGATCGCGCTGCTGGAGAACCTCCGGTTTCATGCGGGTGAGGAAGCCAATGACGATGTGTTTATCAACGCGCTTGCCTTGCTTGGCGATGCCTTCGTCAATGATGCGTTCTCGGCAGCGCATCGGGCTCACGCCTCTACCGAAGGCATTGCGCGCGTGTTGCCGTCAGCGGCAGGACGGTCGATGCAAGCAGAGCTGGATGCCCTCGAAGTCGCGCTTGGTGATCCCGACCGACCCGTCGTAGCGGTGGTTGGTGGCGCCAAAGTTTCTACCAAACTGGACGTGCTGAGTAATCTTGTGGCTAAAGTCGACCGGTTGGTGATTGGCGGCGCAATGGCTAATACGTTTCTCTATGCGCTTGGTACCGATGTTGGAGCGTCGCTGTGCGAAACAGATATGGCGGATAC
>CAJJCG010000103.1 GCA_905182615.1 Alphaproteobacteria bacterium UBA2964
CGGGATCTATTACTTTTTGTCCCGGGACACAGGGTTTGCGTGTCGGGTATATGCTTGTGTCAGGCATGGCATCTTCCGCTGCTAAGTTCTGCCGATGATGTTAGCTAATAGGTGGGCTGGGGGGAATAGCCCGACCCCTTTCATTCTGTGCCTTTGAAGAAGATTACGCCGTCTTTAATGTCGGTTACCGAAAATCCCTGTTTTGACCGCGTAATCCACGGCCAGGCCATAGTTCGGATCATCTTCGGATTTTTCGATTAGCTGACCGGCTCGGTCCAGAAGCTGGTGGCAATCACGGGATAGATGGCGCAGTTGGATAGTTTTTCCTAGCTCTTCATATTTTTGCGCTAAATCTTCAACGGCCTGTAAAGCGGATTGGTCAACGATGCGGCTGTTATCAAAATCGACGATAACGTGATCAGGATCATTTTGCGGATCAAAGATTTCTGAGAAGCCTTCAACGGACCCGAAAAACAGCGGTCCCTCAATCAGGTAGATTTTGCCGCCTTCTGGTGTTTCCTGGGTAGAGGCATGAATGCGGGTGGCATTGTTCCATGCATAGGCCAGAGCGGAAACAATGACGCCGACGATAACTGCCACCGCCAGATCGCTGATAACCGTCACCACAGTTACCAGGCCCATCACCAGAGCATCGGTCAGCGGGATACGGCGCAGGATGACCAGGCTCTGCCAAGCGAAGGTACCGATAACGACCATAAACATGACGCCGACCAAAGCGGCGAGCGGGATTTGTTCGATCAAGCTGGAGCCGACCAAAATAAAGGCCAGCAAGAATAAAGCCGCCGACAAGCCTGAAAGCCGGGTACGCCCGCCGGATTTCACATTGATGAGGGATTGGCCGATCATGGCGCAACCACCCATGCCGCCGAAGAAACCGGTAACGGTATTGGCGAGCCCCTGAGCAATGCATTCCTGTGAGGCGCCGCCGCGACGGCCGGTTATTTCACCGACCAGATTGTGGGTTAGCAGACTTTCGATCAGGCCAATCGCCGCCAGAATTAAAGAAAAGGGCAATATTATTTCAAAGGTCTCCATGGTTAGGGGAACTATGGGAATATGAAATTCCGGAAATCCCCCTTTGATGGACGCCAGATCACCAACACGAGGCACATCAATGCCGAAGAAGATGACGATGGCGGCGACGATAGCGATACCGGCGAGGGGTGCCGGAATGATGTTGGTGATTTTAGGCATCCCCCAGATGATCAACATAGTGAGGACGACCAATCCCAACATGATGATCAACGGCAGTCCGGTCATCCAGACTTTGGCATCGTCTGGACCGGGCACCTGAAACTGGCTGAGCTGGGCGAGGAAAATGACAATCGCCAGACCGTTCACAAACCCCAGCATAACGGGGTGGGGCACCAGGCGAATGAATTTCCCAAGCCGGAAAACCCCCGCCAGAATCTGAAATATACCCATGAGGACAACGGTCGCGAAGAGATACTCTACACCGTGTTTGGCAACCAGTGCCACCATGACAACGGCAAGCGCACCGGTGGCACCGGAAATCATTCCACGACGACCGCCAATAGCCGCTGTGATGAGACCAACAATAAAAGCCGCATAGAGCCCGACCAGTGGATGAACACCCGCGACAAAGGAAAAGGCAACCGCTTCGGGAACCAGTGCCAGCGCGACGGTAAGACCGGAAAGCACTTCGATTTTTATGCGGTTCGGCGTAAACGGCGGCAGTTGGGAATCATTTAGATCGACAGAAGATAGTCGAGACGCGAAGGCAGCAAGCGTTGACTTGTTCAAGAGTGTCCGTTCCATTTTATAGGAGAGCTATAACGCCCCAATTGGGTTAATTTACAGCTACGTGTGTCAGGATTTACCGACCGGCTTGTCGGTGGAAGCCCGGTTCATATCTTAGTTGGACTTCCAATACCAACAGTCAATACCGATAGCGGTTTTCCGGGCGGTTCTATGTGCTTTCCCTCTGTGTCTTTGACACAGTGTGTTGGCGATATACTGTAGCGGCGTGCAGTAACTTTTGATCAAGGAGAGGGACGCGTTGGTGGAAGAGCTCGACACTCCGGCCTATGTAATAAACGAAAAAATTCTGGAGAGGGATATGCGTTTGCTGCGGCAGATTGCCGACCAGGCTGGCTGCAAATTGTTGTATTCACCCAAAGCCTCTTCGCTCGCCCCGGTGCTCTCCACTATTGGCGGGTATGTCGATGGTTTTGCCTGTAGCTCTTTGTATGAAATGCGTCTGGTCGATGAGCTTTGCCGTGGGGATGGCTCACTGCATCTTGTGTCGCCCTTGATTGATGGCAGCACGCTCGATGAGTTTGGTGACCGACTGAACTACGTGACGTTTAACTCGCTGTCGCAGTGGCAAAATTTGCAGGCGAAGGTGTCCGCCTCGACGAGCGTTGGCCTGCGGATTAATCCTGAACTGTCTTTTATACACGACCCGCGTTATGATCCTTGCCGCGAAAATTCTAAACTAGGAGTGCCGGTCAGCAGATTTGCTGACCTGATGGCGGAGAACCCGGCATTTCTTAACGGAATTGACGGGCTTCATTTTCACAGCAATTGCGAAAGCATCGATTTCGCGAGTCTGCTGGCGACGGCCCGGCATATTCAGGATTTCATCCCGGAGGCTTTGGAAGCCGTCTCGTGGATCAATCTCGGTGGGGGCTATATCTTCCAGTCGGTTGAGGAAAGTGCTGCGTTTTTTGAAACGGTCGCCTTATTTTGCGATGGGTTTGGCCTGCAGGTTTTTATCGAACCCGGCGCGGCGGCGGTCCGGCGGTGCGGCTCTATTGTGGCAACCGTTCGCGATGTTTTTGAGGGTGAAGACTGTCAGATTGCGATTCTCGATACCTCCGTCAACCATATGCCGGAGGTCCTGGAGTTTCAGTTTGAACCTGATGTGCTTGGTCATGTCGATGACGGCGTTCATGCTTATGTTCTTGCGGGTTGTACTTGCTTGGCCGGGGATATGTTCGGGCAATATGCGTTCGACACGCCGTTGACCATTGGGTCCCAGGTTACGTTTATGAACATGGGCGCATACTCTGCTTCCAAGGCGCACCGGTTTAACGGTGTGGCGTTGCCGGCAATCTATACGCAGGGTGACACCGGTCGTCTGGATCAAATCTGGGCGGATAAATTTGATAATTTTGCGAACAATGTCGGGAGTTCAACAGTTGCACCTGCTTGAGAAACAGTTTTCGGTCCCACTGGTCCCCGGCAATCATGGGCTAATTGAGCATCTTGAAAAAGCGCTGTCCTTTCAGCTTAAAGAAGATGAGAGTCCGGTTAGGTTGGTGATCGCTGGCATTGATGACGGCAAATATCTTTGCGAAGTGGGGTGTCTGGTTGATAGAGATCTGCCAGAGTCCCATCTGCCAAGGCCCCAATCAATCTTTTCGTTCCGACAGCGTTCCCGTTCTGCAGACGAAAATTTCAATGCCGTTTTTATCGTTCCCACCGGCGTTGGGGCAGAAGTCGGCGGACATGCGGGGGATGCGACACCGGCGGCGCAGCTTCTGGCGTCCTGTTGTGACCAGTTGATCACGCATCCGAATGTCGTGAATGCCAGTGACATCAACGAAATTCCGGCCAATGCCCATTATGTAGAAGGGAGCGTTCTCTGCAGATTACTGATGGGGACCATCGGTCTGGAGCCTGCTAAGGCAAATCGTCTTGCGGTTGTTTTTGATGCGCAGCCCGATGACATGATTGAGAATCTTGTTCTGAATACGGTGGAGGCGGCGCGCACAACTTACGGGCTCGAATGCACGGGCTTGTACCGGCTCGACCCGCCGTTGGAATTGAAGGCAACGACGTCAAAGTCTGGCAGGGCGATTGGCGAGGGTCGCCAGCTTGAATCGTTATTTGCGCTGCTGGATGAAAAATCAGATGAATTTGATGCGATAGCTATTTCTTCACTGATCACCGTTCCTGAAGGTCTGCATGATCAATATTTCCGTAGTAATGGAGATATGATCAATCCCTGGGGCGGGATCGAAGCGATGCTAACCCATTCGGTCTCGCATTGTTTCAACATCCCATCGGCACATGCGCCGATGATGGAATCGCGCGAGATTTTGAATGAGGATCCCGGCCGCGTTGATCC
>CAJJCG010000104.1 GCA_905182615.1 Alphaproteobacteria bacterium UBA2964
TGACAGCCGCACCAGAACGCATAACTAGTCCGAAATCATGCAGCCAGACGGTTTCGTCCGACCCATTCGGCATTAAGTCATGCGGAACCTCATCAATGACCCGAAGCCCCATATTTTCAAGGACCGGCAGCACATCCGATAATGGCAGCGGCGTATCGCGGTGAAACAATTTGAATCTAACTTCATGATCTTTGGCACCCGCTGGACGATACAGGTCGAGAACCGCAGAACCGTTTACGAGCGTGTTTTCAGCATGGACAACGTCTGCAATAGCCGCCTCGGGATCGAAATCCTCGCGATAGGCAACGGGAAACGCATCACGATAAACGCCGTGTAAGCGAGTTCCCTCGTTCTCGCCGTGTGCAAGGATCAACGCACTCGCGAGACCATCAGACCAGTCACGCGCCGCATGAGCCAAACGTTCTTCGATTTCCTGATCGGTTTGAGGCGGTGCAACGCCAGGCGTTGTTTTGACGATAAACTGGATTCGGGCCAGGGCAGAATCTGTGACCTGCGTATAATGAGCAATCACGGGTCCCGCAAACCCGTCTTCCAAAATATCCTGCAGCTTTCGCCGTATTGCCGTGTCGTATCGATCACGTGGCACAAAAACCAAGCACGAAAGATGGCGGCCAAAGGGGTCGCGATGCACAAAAAGAGCGACCCGCTGACGTTCACGAAGGCGTAGAATACCAAGCGACGTCACCAGCAAATCTTCGACGTCCACCTGCAACAACTCGTCACGCGGCAGTGACTGCAGGATATGCATCAGTGCTTTCGCATCATGGCTCGACGGTTCAAAACCAGCGCTCTCGACGATCGTGTCGACCTTACCCCGCAGGACAGGAATTTCATTGACCGTATGATTGTAAAGATCGGACGTGAACAGGCCTACAAACAGCCGTTCGCCAATGACATCGCCTTGCTGATCAAACATCTTGATGCCGATGGTATCGAGATGAACTGGCCGGTGGACAGTTGAGCGCGTATTCGCCTTGCTCACCATCAGGGCCGTCGGTTTCTTAAGGAAGTCGGCAATCTCGGGGGGCAATTCAGTCACGTTGGAAAGCCCTTCAAAAATTTTTGTTCTTAGCGACCGAAGAACACCGAGACCGCTCTTTGGATGCGTTTTAAGGCCAGACTTTTTGCCCTTCGACGTAATGCCATATTCACGATAGCCAAGGAATGTGAAGTGGCTGTCATCAATCCAGCGCAAAAAGGATTTTGTTTCCTCAATTTCGGCGCGCGAAAGGGGTGCTTCATCAGGCTGCAGATCAGCGATCGCTTCCGCGACCTTGACCCGCATTATCTGCCAGTCCTCTACAGCGCAACGAACGTCAGACAGAACGTATTCCAGCTGTTTCGAGATCGACCGTAGCTTATCGGCGCCAGCATGCTCGTTGATCTCAATATGGATCACAGATTCCATCTTAGTATCGATAGAGGGTTTGTCGTTCTGACAGACCCGCAGGATACGGCCAGCCTTATCCCGTTTCACACGTATCACCGGGTGCACGACGACATGAATGGTGGCGTCAAGCTGGTTAAGGGCCGCCGTAACGGAATCGACCAAAAACGCCATATCGTCATTTACGATCTGAACAACGGTATGATCGGTATTCCAGCCGTCATTTCCAGCACTCGGATTGAAGACCCGTATAGACGGCTTACGCGCTGTACGTTTCTGCACTAATTCCCAGGCTGACAATGCAGCAGCCATTAAGTCACCCGGTGCGGCGCGCAGCACATCTTCCGGCGCAGTGTTTTCATAGAACGCCGATAAGAATGCCCCGACGTCCGCCTTCGCTGACTTTTTAGCCTTCCGCCGCGCGGCGGTAGCGATTTTACGGATAACGTTTGTTTTTGCGTCTTCACTGTGTTGAAGCATGAGTCCGGCCTTTCGGTTTAATATGGCGGTCAACGTTCTTCCCTTACATGAGACGTGTTTTAACAAATCATAGATAAAATCATGGTTAACGAGCTTCAACCAATTGTTTTATGACATTTTACAAAAAGGGCCTGCCATGCCTGAGGGCTCAATTTTTCCTGATCCGCAGAACGATCCATTCTTTAACCGATTGCCCAGCCCTGATTCCAAGGAACAGAGGCATCCCATCGCTGCCGCTTTGCCTGGATACGGCATGGCGAAGCCGCCGGTGAATACCCGGCTCAGTATTCCAATGCCGCGATGGCGTTTTTACTTATCAATCAGCAGCGGAGAGGAACGCCGAAGAAAACCACATCTCGCTGCCGACCGTCGACATAATCCGCTCTCCACAAAGGGGGATGCCCTGTTTGTTCTAATGGGCGATGACACTTTCTCTTTTTACCCTCGGCCGCCTTTTAGTCTACGCATCCGTCCTGCAGGTCTGACACCGAGGACAACAGCTTTTAAGCGATCAGGATACCTGATAAACAGACGCAGCCTTTTGTAATTGAGCGCGTCATGCAGCGGCTTACTAGCCTACCCATAAATCAAATCTTGTTGGCGACCCTCTGGGGTTTCGCGGTCATCCGGCTTCTTTGGAGCCATCCATCTATACAATTCGCTAGCGGCGTGGTGCTTGCCATTTATATCCTGGTGGTCGGCAGACAAATCCGGCGCCGAATGCAAATCCTGATTTTCTGTCTCGCTTTGGCGGCTACGATTTTGGCCACGCTTTTTGGCGGCTGGTTCGCCCTTTGGCAAGGCATGGAACACTCTGTAATCTTTGCGGCCTTTTTTGGAACCGTGGTTTTACTGCGCGCCACAGCAGATCAGCGACCAGAAATCAGCAAAGCCCGGCAACTCGTCGAAAAACTTGATGCTCAGGAACGCAATAGTGGTCTCATGGCTGGTAGCCAGTTTCTCGGCAGCGTTCTAAATGTCGGCGTTATGTCCATTTTTGCACCGATCATTGGCCGCGATAATAGCGATAACATTCGTAAGGCCGCAGCAGAAGCCTGCCAGCGCGGTATGTGCTTGTGCTGCCTGTGGTCGCCATTTTGGCTAGCAATGGCACTTTGTTACGAACACTTACCGAACGTCGCGTTGTGGCAAATAATGATCTTGGGGCTGTGTTTTGTCTTGGTCGGCTTTATTATCGCCCACCTCCTCTATACCCGTGACGTCGGTTTCGCGGGCTCACTCCGCGCTGTTGCCGCGTTAATCCCTGTTTTGCCACCAGTGACCATCGCGGCCTCGGTTGTCCTTTTGCTCAACGCCACAACATCCCTGTCGACATTGCAATGTCTTGTCACAGGCATACCCCTCCTGTGTCTGGTAGGTCTCGCTTTCCAGGGCCGCCATCAATTGGAAGCGGCCGTTCGTCAATCCGGGAAAGGCATCGGTACCGTCCACGGTGAGGTCGTTTTGCTGACGGCGGCCATCCTGCTCGGCAAGACATTAATACTGGCAATTGAGAAAACAGGATTTGATGAAACGGTCGCGGCGTTGCAACTTGCTGACTGGGGCGTCATCACCGCTATCATCGGCACCATCACCATTCTAGCGTTTGCGGGCGTCCATCAAATCGTGACCGCAACATTGGTACTCGTTCTATTTGGATCAATTGAGACTGGGGTGTCGCAATTAATCATTATGGAGGCCACCCTGATCGGTTGGGCATTTTCTTCAATGACCGGTCTTTCTGCAGTGTCTGTCGCCGTTGCCAGCAACATGTTTGCTGTGTCGTTGGAAGGTCTCGCCTACGGACCTAACCTGCGCTTTGTTGCTGCCTTTGGGATCATTTCGATTATTGGCCTAACAGCGCTCAATCGAATACTGATCTGAACAGCACCAATAAAAAAGGTGGCCATTACGGCAGCCTAGAGTTTGGGGAAGAGAATGAGCGCAGTAACTAAGCGCAAATTCCATCCCAAACGATGCAAATACTGTGCCAAATACACGAATATATAGGTTTCATGGACTTAGATGCGCCATACGAGACCGTATGACACAAAATGCAACAATATTCACCCGAATACGTATAGAAATGGCGCAAAAAGTGACGTCAAAGACACCAATTACGCATTTGATCATGCTCGTTCCGTCAGCGCCTGATCAAACGCTTCGAGTTGAGCCGTCACCAACTCATAAATCTTCTCAGCCGACGTCCTGGTAAACAACTCGATGGCATCATCGACAGTCGTAACACTGTGGATATGGAAAGTGCCCGCCGCTACCGCCTCCGAAATTTCGGGCAATAGGACTACATTGCGCTCATTTGCGGCAGGAAGAATGACGCCCTGCGATCCGGATAACGCGCCCTGGCTTAAACAAGTTCTGAAAAATCCGGCGATCTTTTGGTTGGCGCCACCAATAGCTTGAGCCTCACCTCGCTGATTGACCGATCCGGTGATAGCGAGATCCTGGCGTAGCGGAACGCCTGACAAATCCGAGAGGATGGCCATCAACTCAGCAAGCGACGCGCTGTCGCCTTCAACGCCACCATAGCTTTGTTCAAACGTCACAGAACAATTGAAAGATAATGGAAACCGTCGAGCGAAAATTCCGGCGAGGAAACCCTGCAAAACCATGACACCCTTTTGCTGAATGGGCCCACCGAGCGCAACATCACGTTCAATGTTCACAACGCCATGGCGGCCAACTGAGGCCCGCGCCGTGACGCGGCTCGGCATGCCAAAGCTAGTATCCCCCATATCACGAACTGTCAGCGCGTTTACCTGACCGACAGCCGATCCCGTTGTGGTGATCATCACCGTATCTTCAGCAATTGAGTCGAGCATCCGGCTGGGTATCCGTGACACACGATTGTGATGATTAGCCAATGCCTGCAACACGTCATCGCGTGTGATGTTTGCGTTCTTTCCGCCAGACGCTTGATGCGCCTCAACAATGACATCGTTTATGCGTTCAAACTGCGAAGACAGCCGCCGCCGGTTGGCCGCCCAGCGGGACGCAAGCCCCAGCAAAAAAGCAATGGCATCGTCATCTATTCCTTTGGCACCAACTGCCGCCGCAACTTCGCGAATCAACGCCGAATACTCGCCAACATTTCCCGAACTCGTCTCCATATCAGCGTCGATATCAGCTTTGATTTTAAAGTAAGTCTGAAATTCAGGATCAGAGGCAAAAAACGTATAGTACCAATTTGGCGCGGCGATCATCACGACCTTCAACGACAACGGCACAGGTGCCGGGCGAACGGCACCCGCCACCGGTAGGCTGTTGGCGCGATGCGGGTCTTCGATTCTAATTTCGCCATCGCGAAGCGCCGCTTTTAAATAGCCCCAAACGGCCGGCGCCTCAGCAATCGTATCAGCCCGCAAAACCAACACGCCGCCATTCGCGCGATGCAGAGCACCGGGCTGAATCATGGTGAAGTCAGTGGCATAGCCTTGTTCACTTTGGCGATACTGCAATTGGCCGAACAGATTCTGGTATGTTGGGTTGGATTCAACGATAACAGGAGCACCAGTTGTAGCGCGATTATCCGACATCAGATTCACCGCGTACCGAGTTTCAGGCTGCATATCCGCCGGAAGTTCTGAAGGTGTCTCGGCCAGAAAGACTTTGTAATTCTCGACAATATCAACCCGGAATTCGACGAACCAGCCGGCAAGGCCCGGATAGCTACCATATTGTTCAGCCATCGCATCCAGGATCGGCGCGCAAACCTGATCAAGCATATCCCGGGCCATCACGTCGAGTGCCTGTTCTAGAACCGCTTGGTTCTCTGCGGCCTTTGCCATAATCCCGGTCAGAGCCTGAGCAAGGTCAGGGCCATATTGTTGGGCGGCCTGTTGCTGTTCAGCAGACATTTCAGCCGGCGGGACGGGATTCCCATCACCATCAATTGCCGCAATCGACGTCCCTTCATCAGTTTGAATAATATCAAAACCACGGGATCGCGCGGTCTCGCGCAACGCGTCGACCTCCCCCTGAATATCCGAAGTGCGGCCGGCAGCCGCTTCCTGCAGCTGCTGTTTCATTTCATCGCCACCGAAGGCGTCGCGCATCGCGGCAGTAAGTTGATTTATCGTCGCCGCCAGCGCCTTCGAGAATTCATAGCCAATACCAGCAGGCAGTGCATAAGGTTGCGGCTCTGCATCGCGTTGAAAGTTATTCAGATAAACCCAATCGGCGGCCGGTTTCATCGTCTTCGCAGAGGTTTCAATGAACTCAACAGTAGAGCTCAATCGCCCGCTACGCGGCCCACCCAAAACAAAAATATTGAAGTGAGAATCGTCGATACCGAGGCCAAACTCCAATGCATCCCGTGCCCGCTGGTGGCTAGAAAATGAAAATATATCCCCGTCTGTACCCTCAACAATATTAAAGGAAGGGAGGCCTATTTCACCGACTGCCAAATTCTTGATTGTCATTTACATTTTCTCCTGCATAGAGCGACATACTCTCTCTTGCTACCGATGAAATCCAACGTCAAGGTATTCAGACCAACAGATATATAGGGGCCCGCCAACATAGCCGGCGAGCCTGGAGCGAAAATAGATGAAGTTCGGTTTATTTGGCGGCGCCACAGCAGCGGCAGCCCCATCACAGGCGGCGTCGGAGAGGCTACTGCTGGATCAGCCAGAAGATAGCCATTCCTATGGCGCCTTCATTGACGCCATCGTCGAGGCAGAATCTCTCGGTTTTCACAGCATCTTTCTGGTTGAGCATCATTTTACCGGCGAGGCCCAGGTTTCCGCACCGCTGAACCTGCTAACCTATTTGGCTGCCAAGACCTCAACAATCCGGCTCGGCACCGGTGTCATCGTTATCCCTTGGCACAATCCGGTTCTACTCGCGGAGCAGGCGGCCACCGTCGATGTCCTCTCCAACGGTCGTTTCGATTTTGGTGTCGGCAAAGGATATCGGCCACGCGAGTTCGAAGGGTTTTGTATTTCGATCCAGGAATCCGCCGGCCGGTTCGAAGAATCAATGACGCTGATCAAAAAATCATTGTCTTCCAATGAGCGGTTTTCGTTTCACAGCGATCGATGGAATTTTGAGGATATTGTCGTCGAACCGCCACCGGTGCAGAAACCTCACCCGCCAATGTGGCTCGCCGCTGGGCGTCCTGACTCCCTGCGCTATGCCGCCAACGGTGATTATTCGCTGCTGCTCGATCAGTTTGCCACCTTCGACGTTACCCTTGAACGTTTTGCTATATATCGCGAAGCCGTTGAGGCCTCCGGCAAATCATTTGACCCCATGAACGTCGCTGTCGCCCGCGGCATGCACATCATCCGCAGCGAGGAAGAACGTGAAATCGCCATTAATCGACGCATGGCAGCGCTGGATCACATGAACCAGATGGCAAAATCAAATGACGCCGGCTACCAAACCAGCATGACATCCGATCCCGACCTCAGAAAAGCGGCGGAGCAGGGAACATTAATCGGTACACCGGAAGAAATTATTGATCGCCTGAAACAACTCCAAGACGGTGGCGTGGAATATATTTTGTTGGCGGGCGTGCAGATGAGCCCGCCGCAAATGCGCGCTTTCGCTGAAGAAATCACGCCGGCGTTTACGTGAGAGCACGAAAAATATCGCCTCGCAATCCATCTATATAAATTTAGGAATGAAATTGGAGCGGGCGATGAGATTCGAACTCACGACATCAACCTTGGCAAGGTTGCGCTCTACCCCTGAGCTACGCCCGCATCCGGAGGCGCGATAATAATCAGACGCACCAGCTTTACAAGTGCTTGCTTACACTGCTGATATTGCTAATGACAACCCCTTTTCTATAGGGTGCAGGCCATGACGGAACCCAGCCCACTACCTACCACACGCGAAACGCTTATGGCGCGGCTCAACACCCTTAAAATTGACTATACAGAATACAACCACCCTGCGGTTTTTACGGTAGAGGAAGCCAAGAAACTACGCGGCGCGTTACCAGGGGTTCATTGCAAAAGCCTGTTTCTCAAGGCCAAAGGCGGACGGCTATTCCTGTTGGTTTGCCTGGAATGGCGACGTATGGACATGAAAGCACTAGCAGATTTACTGCCGTCCCGGAGGCTATCCTTCGGCCAACCGGAAATTTTATTGGAAAAACTCGGGGTAACGCCCGGGTCGGTGACGCCGTTTGGCGCGATCAACGATAACGGTCCAGAAGACAACCGTGTGACCATAGTTTTGGACAAGAAAATGCTCGAAGCAACACAGGTCAACTACCACCCGCTGATCAACACAGCGACCATAGGATTGTCGCCTGACGATCTACAGCGATTTTTGGTTGATTGCTATCATCTACCGCTTATTCTGGACCTTGATCCGGCGACACAAAAACAATGATAACGCTTGACGGGCTAGCAGCCCTTGTCTTTATCCTTAAAATTGGCCATTTACTCTAACAAAGACCAGCAATCGACGATTAACACCTGAACGAAACAATAAAGCGACGCCCCATGGAGCCGATACTCGATCCCAACGCACCACCAGCAGCGCCAGCCGGTGACTTAATTAAAGAGTCATCTGAAGCAGCGTTTGCGCAGGATGTCATTGAAGTCTCGCAAGAGGTCCCCGTAATTGTGGACTTCTGGGCGCCTTGGTGCGAACCCTGCAAACAACTTGGGCCCCTGCTTGAAAAAGTGGTTACCGAAGCAAATGGCGCCGTGAAAATGGTCAAGATCGATATTGATCAAAACCAAAACCTTGCGCAGCAACTTCGTATCCAGTCCATTCCCGCGGTCTACGCATTTTACCAGGGCAAACCAGTGGATGCCTTTCAGGGCGCGCAGCCCGAAAGTCAGATTCGGGAGTTTGTCACCAAGCTAACGCAAACTGCCGGAACCGAAGAAAAATCTCCGGTAGATGAAGCGCTGGAACAGGCTGAAGCGCTCATTGAATCAGGTCAGTTTGAACAGGCTGGCGCTGTGTATTCCCAAGTAGTCCAACATGCGCCTGACAATATCACTGCCAAAGCTGGGCTGGCGCGCTGCTGCATCGAAACCGGCAACACCGCCGGCGCCCAAGAACTTATCGACACGTTAAGCGACGACGAACGCATGGATACAGCGTTCACAAGTGTCATCAGCTCGCTGGATCTTGCCGAAAAAGCAGCAGAAGCTGGCGACCTAGGGCCATTACAGGTGGCGGTGGAGGCAAACCCCAAAGATCACGAAGCGCGCTATAATTTGGCCTTGGCTCTATATGCCGGCGGACAGGCGGAAGCAGCCATTGATGCCTTGATTGAAATCATCCGCCAGAATCGCGGCTGGAATGACGACGCTGCCCGATTGGAACTGCTTAAGCTTTTCGAAGCAATTGGGCCGACAGACCCCCTGACCATGGATGGGCGCAAAAAACTATCCTCAATCCTGTTTTCATGACCCACAGTGTCTTCGACCCTAGTTTTGAAGACCTGCCGCGGGTAATCCCGATATTTCCTCTCACGGGCGTTTTGCTTTTGCCGACCGGAAAATTGCCTCTGAACATTTTTGAACCACGCTATCTCGCGATGATCCGAGATACGTTGGCAGACGAACAACGCATCATTGGCATGTTGCAACCACGTGTTCCTTACCTTGAGGACAATCGCGGCGCGGGCGGGCTGGATAACGACGGGCCTGATCTATACAAGACCGGTTGCGCAGGGCGGATTACCGGTTTTACGGAATCTGACGACGGCCGCTACATGCTGACGCTGGCGGGCATATGCCGCTTTGACATTGTGGAAGAGATGACCGGCAAGGAAGGTTATCGTCGGATCCTTGCAGACTATCGGCGATTCCGGAACGATATCGGCGATGAGCCAGAGGCAGATATCGACCGAGACCGCCTTTTGGCTGCCGTCAAAGAATATTTCGCCTTACAAAATATCGAAGCAAGCTGGGATGCCGTCTTAGCCACGCCAGATGATAAGTTGATAACGTCTCTCTCCATGACCTGTCCTTTCGGCCCCAACGAGCGACAAGCATTGCTCGAAGCGCAAACGCTATCGTCGCGCGCAGATATTGTTATAACATTGCTAGAAATGGCGCTTCTGGAAAACGGCGGCGCCAGCGACATTAGCCATTAAGGCCCACATTAAGGAAATACCGCATGACGACCAAGACAAACGTTGACCCCAAATTGCTCGAAATTTTGGTGTGTCCGATTACAAAACAACCCCTGCGTTATGACGAAACTACCCAGGAATTAATCAGCGACGCAGCGGGCTTGGCTTACCCCATCCGCGACGGCATCCCGATTATGTTGGCCGACGAAGCCCGGCAGCTGGATGACGGCGCAGCCCAAAGCTGACGTGATGCCGCCACGGCCAACACAGATAAAACTTAAAAAGGCTGAAAAGCGGCTAGATATCACCTTCGATGATGGCGCCGCATTTTCCTATCCTGCCGAATTATTGCGCGTAGAAAGCCCTTCTGCAGAAGTGCAGGGCCATGGCGCCAGTCAGAAAAAAACTATCGCCGGACGACGCCATGTTGGCGTGATGGAAATTGAACCTGTTGGCAATTATGCAATTAGGCTGATATTTGACGACCTCCACGATACGGGAATATTTTCGTGGCAGTATCTTTATGAACTTGGAAGTTTGCAGACAGAACGCTGGCAGGATTATGTAGCGGCGCTGAAACGGGAAGGCTTGAGTCGTGACCCCTGATCTAAGCAACGCCTTGTTGCAA
>CAJJCG010000105.1 GCA_905182615.1 Alphaproteobacteria bacterium UBA2964
AATGGAAATGGATTAATCTCACCGTCATCCACATCAGGAATGAAAAAGTCTTAAAGCCCCGCCCGGCCTCTTCTCTTCGGGTCGCCAAGTATGAGTACCTTCCTTCCATCACTGAAAACGGAAAGCCGTTCAATATTGATTATGGTACTAAGCAGCGTTCGAATGTTTCCCGTTTCCAACACATGTATACGTTCTTCTAGGCGATCCCGACCAATCGATTTGCTATCAACAAAAAGGAACCTATTCCGATTAGAAGCCACTGTGAGTTGTGCGATTTCATCACGACCCGTAAATGCCGAAAGGGAGTCAAATATTTTCAAGCTTCCATTAGGAACAACAGCGCTATCAATATTTTTAACCGGAAGTTGATACGGTATAGAGGCTACGTGACCGGCCTGCTTATCTAGAGCTTTTACCTGTTTCTCCAAATCGCGTTTTTTAGGCGCGATGCCAACGAACCAAACAGAAGAATCCGGCCCTAATTGCGTTGTAAGCTACAAATAAAATTCGGCGCCACAAGTTGATAAGTAAGTTTCTTTTCTACTCACCAGGTCAAGGGTTGTCGGCTCTGGATAACGAGCAGACAGCCGCTTCCCTGGCCTCATGGGACCACCTACATAAATTAGCTTTTTATCTCCAGGCAAAAATCTCGGAGGCCTACGAAAGCCATCACCAGATGCAGCAATTTTCCGGGTCTTTTTCCTTTATCATAAAAATTAGGTGCCGCATTCGATCAGATTTATCGAGACATTCGGATACGCAAATTGCACCGACTGCGATCATCGACTGGTCGTTTGAAAAAACCGGTTCTGACGGCTGCCAACCTCCTTCAACAGCCGGAAGAGCGCTGAATTTATCGATATTAAAGTCATAAACGATGAGGTGTGACGCACCACCTGACCGCGACCGAACCGCCATTACAATTTTCTCTGCGTTCGGTGAAATGTTCGCTGATGTGATTACGTGTTTCCGCGTAAAGGCTATATTCGCGCCACAACCGGCCAAAATAGCGAAAGAGAATAATGCGCAGAAAATTAGTATAAATGCTCTTTGACGTGGAAGTTGGGCCACCTAAACTTCACTTTTGGACAAACTGCCCTTTGCACGAACTCTACTCTTCCAAGAGCAACTAACATAAACAGATTATCAAAGCGGTTACCGCCTACCCCTCCGCCTCAATCAGCGCATCGAGCATACGACTGGCTTGAAGCACGCCGGCATCAGCGTTGATATCGATGATAGGTTTCTGCGCCCCAGCACGTTCCATGCGGTTCTGCTGGGTCTCGATGATGATGACGTCTTCGCCAAAGGCGGTGCTCGTCGCCTTGGCGAGCTTTTCGGTCAACTCGGGCTCGTCGAGCCGGAAGTTACGGGCGTGGTGCCAAAAATAATGGGTTGAGCTTTCGGTCTCTGGCGTCAGCGTGTGGTTGGAGAACATCGTGACACCCTGCGAGCGGTCACCCTCGGTCGCGCCGGTCCCGGCGACGGCGCAGCCGACATCGATCATAAAATGCGACGGCTCCTGATAATGGATCAGCTGCCAGCGATCGACCGCGGCCCCCTCGTCAAAGTCACCGACCATTTTGAACATCGGGGCGACCGGCTCGCCAAATATCCAGCGCTCGACATGCACCTTGTCGTCCTCGCGGTTGACCTTGACCGGGAAATTGGCGACACCATCGGTACCGAGCGTCGTCGCATGGACATAGGCGACATGCGACAGATCGAGCAGATTGTCGATCAGCAGCCGGTAGCTGCCTTTGACATAGAAATAATCACCCACCGCGACCCAGTCAGGATCATCATTCCAGTGGAAATCAGGGATCAGGGATTCGTCGGCCAGCGCAGGATCGCCGGTCCAGATCCAGATATAGCGATAGCGCTCTGCCACCGGATAGGCATTGACCGCCGCTCCGGGCGGAATATGGCTCTGGCCGGGTACGGTGACGCAGGTGCCGGTATTGTCATATTCCAGCCCGTGATAGGGGCATTGGATACAGCCATCGATCACCTTGCCTTCCGACAGCGCCATATAGCGATGGGCGCAGCTATCCTCGAGCGCCACCGGCTTACCAGCGGAATCGCGGAAAAACACGATGGGATCATCCATGATGGTGCGGGCGAGCGGCTTGTCCCACAGCTCATGGTCCCAGGCGGCGACATACCAGCGATTGCGAAGATACATATTCTTGTCTTTTTTCAGCTAAACTCTGCGCCCGATCATAGCGAGAATCTTTATATTTGCAGCATAGGAGTTGCGTTTTATCCGCTAGGCTGGAAATCCTGACACAGAGAAGCCTATAAAGAGCCATGAATTCCGTTCTTGCCGACCGTCCTGCCACCGGTGCTCCTGCCAATTTCGAACTCGTTTCCGATTTCGAACCGGCGGGAGATCAACCAACGGCTATTGCCGAGATTATCGGCGGTCTTAATAACGAAGAGCGCGATCAGGTGCTGCTCGGCGTGACCGGCTCGGGCAAGACCTTCACCATGGCCAAGGCAATCCAGGCACTGGGCCGGCCAGCCCTGATCCTGGCGCCCAATAAGACACTCGCGGCGCAGCTCTATGGCGAGATGAAGAGCTTCTTCCCCAACAATGCGGTCGAGTATTTCGTCTCCTATTACGATTACTACCAGCCGGAAGCCTATGTGCCACGCACCGACACCTATATCGAGAAAGACGCCTCGGTAAATGAACAGATCGACCGGATGCGCCATGCCGCAACCCGGTCGCTGCTCGAACGGCGTGATGTCATCATCGTCGCCTCAGTGTCGTGCATTTACGGTATCGGCTCGGTCGAGACCTATTCAGAAATGACCATTCGCCTGAAGGTCGGCGACACGGCAGAGCGGGGAGCGCTGCTGCGGCGATTTGTCGAGCTGCAATATCGACGCAATGATCAGAATTTTACCCGCGGGGCGTTCCGGGTGCGCGGCGATCTCGTCGAACTCTTCCCGGCGCATTACGAGGATCGCGGCTGGCGGCTGTCGCTGTTTGGCGATGAGATCGAATCGATCCATGAGTTTGATCCGCTGACCGGCGAGAAAACCGGCGAGCTAGAGCAGGTCACGGTTTACCCCAACAGCCATTACGTGACACCCAAGCCGACCCTGCAGCAGGCCACCAAAGGCATTAAGGCTGAGCTTAAGATACGGCTCGCCGAGCTACAGAAGGAAAACAAGCTGCTCGAAGCGCAGCGGATCGAACAGCGCACGGTCTTCGACCTCGAAATGATGGAGGCCACCGGTCACTGCGCCGGGATCGAAAATTATTCTCGCTATCTCACAGGGCGCGCACCGGGCGAACCACCACCGACTCTGTTTGAGTATCTGCCGGAAGACGCGGTGCTGGTGGTCGATGAGAGCCATGTCACGGTGCCGCAGATCGGCGGCATGTATAAAGGCGATTTTGCCCGCAAGACCACGCTGTCTGAATTTGGCTTCCGCCTGCCGTCCTGCGTCGATAACCGCCCCCTCAAATTTGAGGAATGGGAAGGTATGCGGCCCCAGACCGTGTTTGTTTCGGCCACGCCAGGACCTTGGGAAATGAAGCGCACCGGTGGCGCATTTGTCGAACAGATCATCCGACCAACCGGGCTGATCGATCCGGTGTGCATTATTCGACCGGTCGAGAACCAGGTCGATGACGTCATGGCGGAGTGCCGCGAATGCGCCCTGAAAAGCCAACGCGTGCTGATAACGACACTGACCAAGCGCATGTCGGAAGACCTTACCGAGTATATGCAGGAAGCCGGTATCCGGGTGCGCTATCTGCATTCTGATATTGATACGCTGGAACGGATCGAGATTATCCGCGATCTACGGCTCGGCGCGTTTGATGTGCTGATCGGGATCAATTTGCTGCGCGAGGGACTCGATATCCCAGAATGCGCACTGGTCGCGATCCTCGATGCAGACAAAGAAGGGTTCCTGCGGTCACGCACCTCGCTGGTACAGACCATCGGCCGGGCCGCCCGTAACGTCGATGGCCGCGTGATCCTCTATGCGGACAAGATGACTGGCTCCCTGACTTATGCCATGGACGAAACCAACCGACGACGTGAGAAACAGCAGGCCTATAACGCTGCTAACGGCATTACCCCTGAAAGCGTGCGCAAGGAAATCGGCGATATCCTGGGATCCGTTTATGAAGGCGATCACTTCACAGTCGATACCGGCGACGAAGGCGCGACCCATCTGGTCGGCGATAACCTCGCCACCCATGTCGTGCATCTGAAAGAACGCATGCATAAGGCCGCTGGCGATCTCGAATTTGAGGAAGCCGCCCGGCTGCGCGATGAAATTCACCGGCTGGAATCCGTAGAGCTCGGCCTCAGCGATCCCGAACCGGTCGGGCCCAAGCGACTCGCCGCGCGTATTCGCGCCGCTGACGCAAATAGTCGTGGCAAATACCGCAACAAGACACAACGTAAGCAAGACGCCAAGAAACGATTGCAGCGTAAATAGCGGCAAATTGAGACAATTTCTATGAACCTTATGATGACGATTGGCGGATTAGCGCTACTGCTGTTTGGCGGTGAAGTGCTGATACGGGGCGCCGTTGGCCTCGCCAAGCGGGTTGGCATATCGCCGTTCATCGTTGGGCTAACGATCATCGGGTTCGGCACCTCGGCGCCAGAAGTGGTGGTCAGTGTCGATGCCGCCTTGTCCGGGTCCCCGGGTATCGCCGTTGGCAATGTAATTGGCAGCAACATAGCCAATATTCTGTTGATCGTTGGATCTGCTGCGCTTTTTGTTCCGCTTGCCGTTCATCCTGATGCCCTCAAGCGCGATGGCACGATGATGGCCTTTGCGACGGTTTTATTTATCGCGATCGCGTTGATGGGAACCGCGACCTGGTATCACGGCGTCGTCTCCATCATCGTTCTCGTCGCCTATCTCACCTATTCGGTATGGTCCGACCGGCAGAAAAATGATGCCACTGCACAGCTCCATAGAGATAAAGGCGAACAGTTGCAGTCGGGTCTTCCCGACAAGGTGTGGGTGATGTTACTCGCCCTTGGCATCGGGCTCGCCGCTTTGGTTGCAGGCTCCCGCTTTGCGGTTATCGGCGCATCGGCCATCGCCCGCGAAGCCGGGATCAGCGAAGAGGTTATCGGGATCACCCTGGTCGCCTTTGGCACGTCCCTACCGGAACTCGCCACGGCGATGGTTGCCGCCGCCCGCAAACAAGCGGATGTCTGTATCGGCAATGTCATTGGCAGCAACATCTTTAATCTGCTGGGCATTACCGGTACCGCCGCCATCGCAGCGCCCCTGCCGTTTGCCGCCTCGGTCGTCAGTTTTGATATCTGGGTCCTGCTCGCCGTCACGGTTTTGTTTCTGTGGTTTATGCTGACCGGTCGCCGCATCCAGCGCTGGGAGGGTGCTGTGCTCCTGTTGCTGTATTTCTCCTATATTTCCCTGCATTTTTTACCGGGTGGCATTCTCCCAACAAGCGCTTGAAGCGAGAGGACTTGAAGCTACAGGGCTTTAAGCAACAAAGACTTGAAGCAACGACTGCAATCTCGCATTGTGCCGCCATGTCTGAGACTAACCTCAAAAATGTCCTGGTAACCGGCGCTGCACGGCGGATTGGCGCCGCCATTGCCCATGACCTGGCCGCCAATGGCTGGGCTGTGGCAGTGCATTATCAGGATTCTGCTGACGATGCGTCCAAGGTGGTTGACGACATCACCGCTCAGGGCGGCAAGGCCGTCACCCTTCAGGCGGAATTATCGCAGGACGGCCAAGCCAAAGCCCTGATTGACGCTGCTACGGAAAAGCTTGGGCCGCTTACTTGCCTAATTAATAACGCCTCAATATTTGAGCCAGATACGATAGAAACCGCGACACCGGGAAGCTGGGATCGTCATATACAGGCCAATCTGCAGGCACCGCTTTTTCTGACGCAGCAATTTGCCGAATTGTTGCCGGAGGGTGAGACCGGAAACGTTATTAATCTGCTGGATCAGCGCGTATGGAATCTGACGCCCTATTTTGTATCCTACACGGTCAGCAAAACCGGGCTGTGGACCTTGACCAAAAGCCTCGCCCTCGCGCTGGCACCGAGAATTCGGGTGAACGCCATCGGACCGGGCCCGGCGTTGCCAAGCCCAAGACAATCCGATGAGGAATTTGCCGAGCAATGTGCTGCAACACCGCTTGGCTGCGGCACGTCGCCGGAGGAAATCTGTCAGACTGTCCGATTTATCCTGTCCACGTCCTCTTTAACCGGACAGATGATCGCTTTAGATGGCGGACAACATCTCGGCTGGGCGCAGCCAAATGGCGACGCCGCGCCAGTTGAGTAGTGGAAGAATTCGTTAAAAGAAATTGAGTACAACAGATAAAACGACCAAAGGATTACATCGATGAGTTCTCAAGGCGCTGTTCGCCCGTTGCACCACCACGGTCACCCCGGGGTCCGCCATGTATTTGTCCGAGATTTGGTCATTCCCGCTTTGATTGGCATCCATACCCATGAGAAGGACGGCGCACAGCGTATCCGCGTTAATCTCGACATGGAGGTTCCTGAAGCGGACAGCCCAGCTCAGGACCGCCTATCCGACGTCGTTTGCTATGAAGAAATCGTCGATGGTATCCGTGCAATCGTCGATGCAGGTCATATCAACCTGGTCGAAACACTTTCTGAAAAGATCGCCGCGCGAATACTTGCCGACCAGAGAATAGAACGTGTAAGGGTTAGAGTCGAAAAACTCGATATATTTGCCGATGCTACCAGTGTTGGCGTAGAAATCGAACGCTCTCAACATTGATGACTTAGTGTTCCGAAATATTCGACATACGAATTCCGAACTTATTTGTACACACCCGATATTCTTGTCCTAATACTGCGGTCTATTTTATAGTTTGATAAAATCTTTACTAAACTGTTACCATTTATTAACCAACATAAATAAACATCATTATTTTTCAATAGCTTAACTAAATGCCCATTTTTTGAGCAAATCGAGATAACGCAATGATCGCAAGAGGGTGAACAAAAGGTGATGAGTTTATCTACAGACTTATCCACAGCCCTAGTGGACAACCTAAAGCAATCAAAATCATCCACAGTTACTATGTCTATATTTCGGTTCAAGTGTAGCGAATCTTCGCGTTTTGGGAACTCAAAACCAGCTCGATGACAGAAAACTCAGATACCCCGGTTGCCCTCGCACCCTCGCTCAAACGCGGCGCCGATATTATTGCGGGTGTTGTCAAAACCCTCACCAGCAGCCCCGGCGTTTACCGAATGCTCGATGAGGACAGCAATCCGCTTTATGTCGGCAAGGCCAAGAACCTCAAACGTCGTGTCGTGACCTATTCGCGGCCGGATAAACTCCCGGTCCGACTCCAGCGCATGATCGCTGCAACCCGCATGATGGAAATCATCGAGACCCATACCGAGGTCGAAGCGCTGCTTCTCGAGAGCAATCTCATCAAGAAGTTGAAGCCGCGCTACAATGTCTTGCTACGCGATGACAAATCATTCCCCTATATCCTGCTAACAAACAAATCTGACTGGCCGCAACTCATTAAGCATCGCGGTAGTAGATCTCGGGACGGTGAATATTTTGGGCCCTTTGCCTCAGCCGGTGCCGTCAACCGGACCCTCGCCGCATTGCAACGGGCGTTTCCCCTGAGGAATTGCTCGGACAATATATTCGCCGGCCGAACCCGCCCCTGCCTGCAATATCAAATCAAACGCTGTACCGCGCCTTGCGTTGACCGGATCAGCCGCGAGGATTACGGCGCCATCGTCGATGAAGCGCGTGATTTTCTGACCGGCGACAGCCGCGACCTCCAAAAAGGTATGCTATCCCGGATGGAGAACGCCGCCGCGGATTTGGACTATGAAACTGCAGCCATCTTTCGCGACAGGATTAAGGCGCTCACCCAAATCCAGGCCCATCAGGATATTAACATCCAAAGCATCGGTAACGCCGATATCATAGCAGCACATGAGGGTAGTAGCCTTGTCTGCATTCAGGTATTTTTCTTTCGCAACGGCCAAAACCTTGGCAATCGGACTTACTTTCCCACCCGCGCCAGCGGCATGCCCATCGCCGATGTCCTCGCGGCGTTCCTTGGACAGTTCTATTCGGACAAGACACCACCACCCACTATTCTGGTTAATGAAACGCCGCCTGAGCGTGGTCTAATCGCCAATGCCCTATCGGTTAGGGCTCAGCGCAAGGTGACCCTCAGCAAGCCCTCCAGAGGCTCCAAACGGATACTGGTCGACCATGCGTATGCCAATGCGCGTGAGGCGCTAGCGCGCCGGCTGGCCGAAAGCAGCACGCAACGGCGACTGCTCGAAGGGCTGACTGACGCCCTCAACCTGGAATCGCCACCCCAGCGGATAGAGGTCTACGATAACAGCCATATTTCCGGCACCAATGCCGTCGGCGGCATGATCGTCGCAGGACCCGACGGGTTGAAGAAACCGGCTTATCGCAAGTTCAACATCAAGAACCAAAGCCTCGAGCCCGGCGACGATTACGGCATGATGCAGGAAGTCATGACCCGACGGTTTCAGCGCGCGCAGCGCGAAGATCCCGACCGGCAATCAGGGAACTGGCCCGACCTAGTACTGATCGATGGTGGCCAGGGCCACTTGAAAGCAGTCGGTGAGGTCATGGCCGAGCTGGCCATAGATGACATTCCGATTGTGGCGATCGCCAAGGGCCCAGATCGGGATGCCGGGCGCGAGCGGTTTTTCATGCAGGGCAAGCCATCCTTTTTGCTGAAACCCAACGACCCCGTCCTTTATTTCCTGCAGCGTTTGCGTGATGAAGCACATCGCTTCGCCATTGGCAGTCACCGGGCGCGCAGAAAGATGGCTATCGGCGCATCTCCCCTTGATGAAATCGCGGGTATCGGCGCCAATCGTAAAAAATCCCTGCTGCATCACTTTGGTTCAGCCCGCAGTGTCGGCGATGCAGGTGTTGCTGATCTCGAAGCTGTGAACGGAATTAGTGGCCAAATGGCAAAAAAGATTTATGACCATTTCCATTCGAACGGTTAAGATGTTATCCGCATACCCAATAGAATAGGCCGCACTCGGGGCACAAATGGAAATGACCAGGTCGAACATATGCTGACAAATGTTCCAATGCTTTTAACGCTGTTCCGGATTGCCGCAATTCCGGGAATTGTTGCATTGCTATTCATGGATACCGATCTGGGTCGCTATCTCGCCTGCACGCTATTTGGAATCGCCGCCATCACCGATTTTTTTGATGGATATCTCGCCCGAGCCTGGAGCCAGCAATCCAAAATGGGGCAATTTCTTGACCCGGTCGCGGACAAGTTACTTGTTGCTGCAGCTCTATTGATGATGACCGGGTACGGACAAATCAGCGGCCTTATCATTTTACCGGCCTTGGTCATCCTGTGCCGCGAGATCATGGTCTCGGGTCTGCGGGAGTTTCTGGCTGAAATTCGCATTGGTGTTCCTGTCAGCACCCTGGCGAAATGGAAGACCGTGCTGCAGATGTTTGCCATTGGTTTCTTAATCGTTGGCGACGCCGGCCCCGAAATTCTGCCGACCCGGTTAATTGGTGAAACTGGGCTGTGGATCGCCGCCGTCTTGACCCTCCTCACGGGTTATGACTATCTGCACGCTGGATTGCGGCACATGGAAACAACAGACGATCCGGAGGATGGCCTTCACCATAAGGGGTAAGGCCGGGATATCCCTGGAGACCAGAAACATGAAGACATTTGGGTTCGCAGGTTGGAGCGGCAGCGGTAAGACACGATTGATCGTGCGGCTATTGCCGGAGCTGATCAGTCGCGGCTTCAGCGTTTCAACGATCAAACATGCGCATCACAACTTCGACATCGATAAACCCGGCAAAGACTCATTTGAGCATCGTCAGGCGGGGGCGTCAGAAGTTATGATCGCCTCCGAAAAACGCTGGGCCCTGATGCATGAACATCGCGGCGGCGCGGAGCCCGATGCCAAGGCATTGATTGCGGAAATAACACCAGTTGATCTAGTTCTCATAGAGGGCTTTAAGACCCACGCGCATCCAAAGCTGGAAATCTACCGCTCCACCCTCAATAAACCACTCCTTTATCCCGAAGACCCGCTTATCGTCGCCGTCGCTAGCGACAGGCCGATAGCAGACTTGGCACTACCGCGCTTCGACGTTGAGGACATTCAATCCGTTGCTGATTTTGTCGAGAGCCATTGCGGGCTGAAGCGCCCTGCAATACCCGGTGTCGCCTGATCATGGCCCAGCTCAGTGATGATTGTTTTGCGTTTGGCGGCGAGTTGATGACCACTGACACCGCCCTGTCCGAGCTTCGCAACAGATTAAGCTGTGTTTGTGACACCGAAGAAGTTGCATTAGCCAATGCCGCCGGTCGTATTCTCGCGAAGGATCTAGTCTCTAGCCAAGCCGTGCCCGGACATGACAACGCCGCCGTTGATGGCTATGCGGTGTTCTTTGACGACCTTTCGGAAAACAGTGAAACGACGCTCCCCGTAACCGGGCGCATCGCTGCCGGACATCCGCTCAACGGCAACGCCCAACGCGGCAACGCCTACCGAATTTTCACCGGTGCCCCGATGCCCGAAGGACCGGATACCATCTTGATGCAGGAAGATTGCAATCTTAGTGGCGAGACTGTCACCATACCGCCAGGCATCAAACGTGGTGCCAACCGGCGCTTTGCCGGCGAAGACATCGCCGCGGATGACACAATTCTGACCAAGGGCCAGCGCTTACGCCCTCAGGAAATCGGGCTGGCCGCCTCCATTGGCCAAAAGGCGCTGACCGTCTATACGCCGCTGCGCGTCGCGTTATTTTCGACCGGCGACGAAGTGCGAGATGTCGGCGAGACGCTCACGCCCGGTTCTATCTACGACGCGAACCGTTACTCCATAGCCGCCCTCCTTCGCGAGCTCGGCTGCAATGTCGATGATCTCGGCATCCTGCCGGATGAACACGACGTCATACGCGATGCGCTGAGCAAAGCCGCTGATGACCATGATGTCATCATCACGTCAGCAGGTGTTTCCACCGGCGAGGAAGACCATATCCGCAACGCCATCGAAGATCTCGGCGGTATCCATTTCTGGCGGCTCGCGATCCGGCCCGGACGTCCAATTGCGCTCGGCCAGATCGGCGCGGTGCCGTTTATCGGCCTTCCCGGTAATCCTGTCGCGAGCATGGTGACCTTTATGCGCTTCGCACGGCCCGCCTTGCTCCTGATGAATGGCGCATCGGACGTCGACCCCAAATTTTATCGGGTCCCCGCCGCCTTTACCTACAAGAAAAAGCAGGGCCGCCGTGAATGGGTCCGGGCCATGCTGTCGGTCGGCGAAGACGGTCAGCTCCAGGCGGAGAAGTTTTCACGCAGCGGGGCCGGTATTTTGACGTCGATGGTGGCCTCTGACGGTCTGGTCGAACTTAGCGAAGAGTTGACCGGCGTCGAGGCGGGTAACATGGTCGATTTCCTGCCATTTAATGAGGTGCGTTGATGCAATTACTTTATTTTGGATGGGTCCGCACAAAAATCGGCTCAGGCCGCGAAACACTCGACCCACCGGCGGAGATCACCGATGTGCGGAGTCTTGTCGAATGGCTGAAACAGCGTGGCGACGGCTATCAAGAAGCACTGCAAGATTTGGAAACAATCAGGGTCGCCGTTAATCAGGAAATGGTCGATCTCGATGCCCTAGTGTCGCCCAGCGATGAAATTGCTCTGTTTCCACCGATGACCGGAGGCTGAGCGCGGTGATTAAAGTTCAGGAACAGGACTTTGATATTGGCGCCGAACTCGCCAGCCTGACCGACGGCAACACCTCCGTTGGCGGCCTCGGTTGTTTTGTCGGGCTGGTGCGCGACATGGCCAACGAAGAACAAATCAGCTCAATGACGCTCGAGCATTACCCCGGCATGACCGAAAAACAGCTTGCGGCCCTTGAGGCAGAAGCCCGCGACCGCTGGACATTGCTGGACGTCCTGATCATCCATCGTTATGGACGACTGGAACCCGGCGACAGGATCGTACTGGTCGGCACCACATCGGCGCACCGCGAAGCGGCACTCGAAAGCTGTCACTTCCTGATCGACTGGCTCAAGACCAAAGCACCGTTCTGGAAGCTCGAAGAATCTGATACCGGCGAAAGCTGGGTTGCCGCACGCGACTCAGACGATGATGCTGCGGACCGCTGGAGCGACACCGCAACACAAAGTGAACAAAAGAAAGTCTAGAAGGTCAGGCGGTGGCATCCACTGGTTCGCGGACCAAACGGTCATAATCTTCCAGCAGGGTCTTGGTAACCGGACCGACAGTGAATTTCATGTCAGCTATCTGACCGACCGGCGTTACTTCAGCCGCCGTGCCGGTGACAAAAACCTCGTCAGCCTTTGACAGCTCGTCCGGCATAATAGCGCGTTCAATAATCTCAATACCATGCTTGCGGGCTAGTCCCATAACAGAGCGCCGCGTGATGCCATCAAGGAAACAATCCGGGGTCGGCGTATGAATAACGCCATCTATTACCAGAAACACGTTAGCGCCGGTTGTCTCAGCCAGTTGACCGCGCCAGTCGAGCATCAACGCATCGTCGAAACCCTCTGCTTCAGCTTCATGTTTCGACAAGGTACAAATCATATACAGTCCGGCCGCTTTCGAGTGAACCGGCGCACATTCTGGAGACGGACGTTTATAAGGCGCCCATTTCAACTTGATGCCCTGCATCCGGGCTTCGGGCGAAAAATAGGAAGGCCATTCCCAGACCGCAATCGACAGATGGATTTTTGACTCCTGAGCCGAAACCCCCATCATTTCACTGCCGCGCCACGCAACCGGGCGAACATAGGCATCGGCATAACCCTGTGCTTCCACGGTGGACAAAGTCGCCTGTTCGATCTCTTGCAGCAAATAGGGAATTTCGAAACCAAGCGTCTCGGCAGATTTGATGAGCCGTTCGGTATGCGCGCGAAGTTTAAAGACGCGACCGTTATAGACGCGCTCGCCTTCAAATACGCAGCTACCATAGTGCAAACCATGGCTAAGAACATGCAATTTTACGTCGCGCCAATCATGCAGCGCGCCATCGTACCAAATTTGTCCGTCTTGATCGTCGAAGTTCAGCATTGCGGAAAGACCTATTTGTTTCACTGATTAAAAGCGCATCGCGCTCCAATTTCAGGTTGCTCTGCGTATCATTCAAGTTCATATATGTCAACATGACTGACGTAAAATCAGGCGCCAATCCGCTATTCCTACGTGACGAAGAGTTGCGCCAGGGCATGGAACTCGTCTTCTATGCCTATCGCGATTTCACCGCCGAGCCGGATGCCATGTTGGCGGAGTACGGGTTTGGGCGGGCCCATCACCGGGTGATTTATTTTGTCGGTCGCAATCCCGGTATCACCGTTTCCGACCTGCTCGACATTCTGCAGATCACCAAGCAAAGCCTGTCTCGGGTTTTAAGCCAACTCGTTCGGGAAGAATTTATCACTCAAAGGCCGGGCACACATGACCGCCGCCAGCGCTTGCTAGAGCTTACTGACAAAGGGGTAACGCTGGAGAAACAGCTTTCGCAGAACCAGCGCGACCGGATCGCCCGCGCCTATCGCGCGGCCGGTGCTGAAGCCGTAGAGGGGTATCGCAAGGTCATTCTTGGGATGATTAACGACAATGACCGGGAAAAGTTTCGCAAACGTGGCAATTTTCCACCGCCCAAGAAAACCGGGCGATAAACCAACCAAACAATTAGTTAGACTTCGAGATTAAATCTTCTGAACGGTATGCAGGTGATTGACCGGGCCGTGACCACTGCCAAGACCCGGCGCCGTTTCGATAGCCTTATGCAAAAATGCTTCCGCCTGCGCAACGGCATCCTCAATTTCCAGCCCTTTAGCAATTCCAGCAGCCGTCGAAGAGGCAAGGGTACAGCCGGTGCCATGAGTGTGTGGAGTGTCTATACGGGCATTTTCGTAATAGCGTATACCTTTTTCCGTAATGAGCATATCGCGCACTACTGGCCCATCCATATGCCCGCCCTTCAGCAAAACAGCCTCTGGTCCAAGCTCAAACAGCAAACGGCCTAGAGCTTCCATATCATCTTCGCCATTTAACGCTCTACCCGCCAACGCTTCGGCTTCCGGTACGTTTGGTGTTAACAGGGTCGCGCGCGGCACCAGCCTGTTTCTGAGTGTTGCGACAGCCTCGTCCTGCAACAGCGCCGCCCCCCCTTTCGCAATCATAACGGGGTCGACGACCAAGGGTGTGTCAGGCGCATCGCGTTCCAGCGCCGCGACCACTGTTTCAATAACCGAACTGTCGTGCAGCATCCCTGTTTTGATGCAGTCAGCACCAATATCAGTTAAAACCACGTTCATTTGCTGATCGATAAATTCAACGGGCACCGGCATTACCCCGTGAACGCCTTGAGTGTTTTGCGCCGTCAAAGCCGTGATTGCCGTGCTTGCAAAGACCCCAAGCGCACTGATGGACTTGATATCGGCCTGGATACCGGCGCCGCCGCCGGAGTCCGAACCCGCTACAATAAGAACGCGACCAACCATCTCTTGTCTCTACCCAGCCGCCTGTTCAACGGCAACGCAAATATTGTCGACGATCTCGGCAATCAGATTTTCATCCTCGCCCTCCGCCATTACGCGTATCAGCGGCTCGGTGCCCGAGGCCCTGATAAGCAATCGACCTGTGTCTCCAAGCCGCGCTTCGCCGTCTTTAACCGCTTCCTTTACGGGCTTTGCATCGAGCGGCATTGCGCCGCCAAACCGGACGTTCCGCAATAATTGTGGGTATGGATCAAAAAGTCGGCAAACCTCACTGGCCTTTTTGCCGGACTGAACGAGCACCGCTAAAACCTCCAAGGCAGCAATCAGCCCATCTCCCGTCGTATTATAGTCATTGAGGACAATATGACCGGATTGCTCGCCGCCAACATTAAATCCATTCTGGCGCATATGCTCGACGACGTGGCGGTCTCCAACCTGGGTCCGCACGAGAGAAAGCCCGATACTGTTGAGATATTTTTCCAGCCCAAGGTTAGACATCACCGTGCTAACAATACCGCCCCCAAGCAGGCGGGCACTACGGCGCCAAGCTTCAGACACCAGCGCCATAATTTGATCACCATCGACACTGTTGCCCTGCTCATCTGCGATTATCACCCTGTCGGCGTCACCATCCAGTGCGATACCAAGGTCAGCACCCTGCATAACGACAGTTTCCCGCATCAAATCTGTATTAGTGCTGCCGCAATCCTTGTTGATATTAAAACCATCCGGCGAGACTCCAAGCCGGACGACGTCAGCCCCCAATTCCCATAACGCTGCAGGCGCTGCTTTATAAGCGGCACCGTTGGCGCAGTCGATCACGATCTTGAGGCCGTCGAGCCGGAGACCTTTCGGAAAGGTATTCTTGGCAAATTCAATATAGCGGCCTTCGGCATCTTCGAGACGCTTCGCCCGGCCCAGCTCGGCGACTGGAGCCAATTCACGGGTGGAGCCTTCCGCGACTAATGCTTCAATCTGGGCTTCGGTGGCATCCGACAGTTTATATCCATCTGGTCCAAAAAGCTTAATGCCGTTATCTTCAAAGGCGTTGTGCGACGCGGAAATCATCACACCGAGATCGGCCCGCAAACTCCGGGTCAGCATTGCGATAGCTGGTGTCGGCATAGGACCCACCATGATTACATCCATGCCCATACCGATAAAACCAGCAGTAAGTGCTGGTTCCAGCATATAGCCCGACAACCGCGTGTCCTTGCCGATAACAACTGTATGACGATGATCGCCACGCGTAAAAATTTGGCCGGCAGCCATACCGACCTTAAGGGCAACTTCCGCCGTCATCGGATCAATATTGGCGGTACCGCGGATGCCATCAGTACCAAAGAGTTTACGCGCCATTTAACCTATATCCCGCCGCTTCAAGGGGTTAGAGAATTGTTACGCGCCGCGTGGCTGACTGTAAAGGTAACAGCAATAGCTCGCTGCCCGCCTATCCGTTCGCGTCGTCGCAAAGTTGCCAAATACACAGCGCCTGTTTGATATCAGC
Organism: Alphaproteobacteria bacterium UBA2964; assembly: GCA_905182615.1. Classification (GTDB taxonomy): domain Bacteria; phylum Pseudomonadota; class Alphaproteobacteria; order MPNO01; family UBA2964; genus UBA2964. The sequence continues at coordinate 16,066 of CAJJCG010000105.1, forward strand.
AACATCATGAACCCTATGAATTTGAACATTTTGGCTAACCGCGTGAAGCGTTGCCGCGATCGTACCAGGTAACCGACCCTCTGTGCTATTCGCATCGACTCTCCGTCCGATAAAGCTCTTACGCGAAACGCCAAGTACAATTGGCGTCCTGATCCCGTGTAGAATGGCCAGGGCGTTCAAAATCGCAAAGTTATGAGCATCCGACTTACCGAAACCAATTCCAGGATCGACCGCTATCCTGTCGTGTGACAAACCCGACCGTTTGCAGGCCTCGACGCGTTTAGCGAGATAGGCCGCAACCTCATAAGGCGCGTGATCATAATATGGGTCCGCCTGCATTGTCTGAGGGGTTCCCTGCATATGCATCAAAATAGCTGAAGCACCAGCATCCCGGACCACTTCAATCGCACCCGGTTCACTCAACGCGGTTATATCATTGACGATAGAGGCCCCAGCAGCCAAAGCAGCGCGCATTACGTCAACACGCCGTGTATCGGTTGAAATCACCGCCCCGAGCCCAACAACGCTTTCTATAATGGGCAAAACCCGATCAATCTCCTCTTGCACAGAGACGAGATCCGCACCCGGCCGGGTCGACTCGCCACCGATATCCAGAATTTGCGCACCCGCTTCGATCAACGCGAGACCATGGGCGATAGCGACCTCAGGACCATCAAAACGCCCGCCATCATGGAAACTATCTGGTGTAACATTCACGACCCCCATCACAACCGGCTCCGCAAGCGATAGCCCTGTAAAATGACCACGCGGATGTGAAGCACCTTCAATCAGGGCAGCGATGACAGTTGGCAAGTCACCGCCTATTTCCCGCGCCCAACTTTCGATTTCAGAAAGCTCCGCTTTGACGATGGTCACACCGTCATTGGTTGGCAGATACAACTCCCCGCGGGAGATCGGCATAAACCGCCTCGGCGAAATCGGGAGCAACTGAAAATCAGGTATTCGATCAGGCGGATAAACGAAACCCCGGGGCAAGCCGGGGATTCTGGTAATCTTCATAATAAACGAAACCGCTTAGACTTACGAACCGGGTTGCGGCTCCGGCTCCAGGTCGGGTTCACCGTCATCTTTTTTACTCGTCGTCCCCGATGTCGGCAAGGAGGAGCGACCTTTACGATCCGCTGGTGGCTCATCGGGATCAGGACGAATAATGGTTTCACCACGGAGCAGTGCATTAATTTCATCACCTGACAGTGTTTCATATTCAAGCAAAGCCTGAGCAAGCGTTTCAAGCTCGTTGCCGTGATCCGTCAGGATCTTCTCCGCAAGAATCATACTAGTATCAATAATCCGACGCACCTCTTCATCGATCATCTTTGCGGTGGCGTCAGAAACGTTTTTCTTTTGCGCAACCGAATGCCCGAGAAAAACTTCTTCTTCGTTATCGCTATAGCGTAATGGGCCGAGTTTCTCACTAAAGCCGAATTCGGTGACCATAGCGCGTGCCATGCCAGTCGCCATCTTAATATCACTCGACGCACCGGTGGTTACATTGTCTTCACCAAAGATGATCTTCTCAGCTACCCGACCACCAAATGCCATCGCGATTTTGGATTCGAGTTCAATTTTCGAATGTGACAGCGCATCGCGCTCCGGCAGAGACATCGTCAAGCCCAATGCACGGCCACGCGGAATAATCGTGACCTTATGAAGGGGATCATGTTTTGGAACATGCAAAGCCACAATGGCGTGGCCAGCTTCATGATACGCCGTCAATTTCTTTTCATCCTCAGACATAACCATTGAGCGGCGTTCTGCGCCCATCATGACCTTGTCCTTGGCGTCTTCAAGATCAACCATTGTCACAAAGCGCTTATTTCGGCGCGCCGCCATCAAGGCACCTTCATTGACGAGATTTGCCAGGTCAGCACCGGAGAATCCAGGAGTGCCACGCGCGATCACACGCGCATCGACATCGGGCGCCAATGGCACATTCCGCATGTGAACTTTGAGAATTTTTTCGCGTCCCAGAATATCTGGGTTAGGGACAATTACCTGACGATCAAATCGTCCCGGCCGCAACAAAGCAGGATCCAAAACGTCGGGACGGTTGGTCGCGGCAATCAGAATCACGCCCTCATTAGCCTCAAAGCCATCCATCTCGACAAGGAGCTGATTGAGGGTCTGTTCGCGTTCGTCATTGCCGCCCCCGAGACCAGCACCGCGATGCCGTCCGACCGCGTCAATTTCGTCGATAAAGATGATGCAGGGCGCATTCTTTTTGCCCTGTTCAAACATATCGCGCACCCGAGATGCACCGACGCCGACAAACATTTCGACGAAGTCAGAGCCCGAAATCGTAAAGAACGGCACATTTGCTTCACCAGCAATGGCCCGGGCCAGCAATGTTTTACCAGTGCCCGGAGGGCCAATCAGCAAGACGCCTTTGGGAATCTTGCCGCCCAACCGCTGAAACTTTTGCGGGTCGCGCAAAAACTCGACAACTTCCTCAAGTTCCATTTTAGATTCATCGATACCTGCAACATCTTCAAACGTCACTCGGCCCGATTGCTCGGTCAGCTGACGAGCTCGCGACTTACCAAAGCCCATCGCTTTGCCACCGCCCGACTGCATCTGACGCATAAAGAATATCCAGACGCCGATCAGGAGCAGCATCGGGAACCAAGAAATTAATATCTGGACCAGTGAAGGCGAACCATCATCAGCTGGCATCGCTTTAATGACGACACCCCGTTTTGTCAGCCGTTCAACTAAATTGGGATCGTTCGGCGCATAGGTAGCAAAGCCGCGGCCATCGGTGTATAAGCCGGAAATATTATTGCCCTTGATCGTGACCTCACGAACCTGACCATTGGTAACTTCAGCGAGAAAATCCGAGAATGGGATTCCGACTTGGCCACTACGACTGCTTGGCTGCTGAAACAAGTTGAACAGCGCGACCAGCAAAAGGCCGACAATCAGCCAAAGGGCTATGTTTTTACCAAAATTATTCACGTCAAGAATCCTCGATCCGCTTAGCCGCAGTCCCGCGATAGCGTCGTATGTTTAAACGATTATGCCTCTGTTACATACATAGTGAATGCCAAGAGTTAAACAACTGGAAAAAAGGCATTCGTAACCGGCCGATTTGGAAAATAATCAATCTGTATTTTCACTACGCTAGCAGGATTGCGCGGCGTACGTCCATAGCCTAGGTGGGGAACGCTCAACAACTCGTTTCGATCCCACACCGAAGGCAACGCGCGACGAACAGCAATGTTTAAGTTCTTCAGACCGGTTTTCGTTACTTTCTCAGAGGATTTCCGAGGCAAACCGTCGCCCAACGCCCGAACCAGGAAATCTGACCGTATAGAATCGTCTGCCGTGGAAACCAATATGCGATACCGATTATCCCAATCCATCCACCCTCCCAGGGTAACTTTTTGGATCGGACAACGAGCCGCCTCACGCACGATCAAAATATCGTCTTTTTTTTGTATAATTCTGCACCCAGCAAGGGTGCGCGCCTTAAAATAGCTATTTCGGCGAATATCGTTCAGTAAATGGTCAGCCGCATAACGGCGCGCGGGATACAAATTTCCTCCCACGGTTCCCAACAACCGCTCGAGAATGCGTCGAGCAATCTCCCGTTCAGTATCAATAATTGCCGCGCTATCAATTCGGGCGTAGCCCAAACTGCTCATTTCAGCTGATTTGGCCAAAACTAACGCCGTTTGGTTTTCCATCGATTGCCGAACCTCGGCAAGGCGGAGGGCCGTCCCGCCCAAGGCGACAGCAGAGATTTGTTCCACTTCCAGCGCTGGCAACAGATTGCGCAACCGAACCCGGGCATAGGCCGGATCTTGATTCGACGGATCCTCGACCCATTCGAGACCTTGCACGTCGACCACCGCCTGCAACCGATTTCGCGAAACGTTGAGACAGGGGCGCAGCAAACGGACATCGGCGGTCTCCCGTATGCCTGCCATCCCGGCAAGACCATCAGCCCCGGTTTGCCGCCCAAGGCGATGGAGCATCGTTTCTGCTTGGTCTTCCTGATGATGCGCCAGCAATAGATGCAAGACGCCTTTACGGCGACACCAGCCCGACATCAGCTCGTAACGAGCTCTGCGAGCGGCATTTTGAATACCCGAACTAGGTTGGCTATTTTTCCAGCGCAAAATTGTGCCATTTATTCCCAATGCTTTGATGCGCGATTGGGCAAGCTTCGCTTCCGCTGCCGAAGCCTGCCGAAGCCCATGATCGACAGTTAGAGCCAAGACCTCACCGCCGCGCCGTTTGACCCAACGGGCTGCAAGTAGAACCATTGCGGTGCTATCGGCACCACCAGAAAAAGCGACAGCGAGTTTTGGGTTTGGCTCAAACGGCCCAAGGGGCGCCATGAGATCAGAAAATTCCCGCTCACTCAGGGGGACGGCAATCTTGGCGGGCATATTATTTCTTAGAAAAATGCCGGAAAATTAGCGGCGGCACTTAGAGCGCTTGCGTTCACTGGCCAGGCGGCGTTTTACGGAACTATCCATCTTTCGGAAATTTCTGGCAAGCCTGGTATAAGTCGTACAGGCCTCCCGATTCTTACCCAATTTGGAAAGCGACATACCAAGATTTAGAAGCGTTGCTGGTGCCTTCTTACTTTCTGGATAGCGTTGAAAACCTTCCGCAAACGAGATGGCCGCTTGCTCAAAATTGCTGCGAACGAAATAGGTGCGGCCAAGCCAGTAATACGCGTTTGGCACTAAACGATGCTTTCGGTTAGCACTAATGAAGTAGGTTAAAACGCGTTCTGCGGCCACAAAATCACGCTGTTTGACAATCAAAGAATGGGCCCGATCATATTGCTGTTCGGGCGTTTCCTGTGCTGCTGGTGGAACCGCCGCTACTTGGCCTCCCGCTTTCGGTGACAATGGCGTTTTGCTGCCAAATGGCCTGACACCCCAGGTAGCACCGCGAAGATTACTTACCGTCTGTGGTGATCGTACTCCCGCTAACGCTGGCGGAGCATCGGCCCCAGCAACCGGCGCTTGCCCCTCACCACCGGCAGGCCGGGCGCCACCCTCGAGAGTTTTTAACCGGAACTCTAGATCGGTCGACATTTTATTAAGCCTAGTTTGAAGCTGAGAAACTTTATGATTGAGCTCCTCATTTGTGCCGGTCAAACGCCTAATCTCAGATACTAGTTGGGTAATGCGGTTAGAGAGCCGCGCCGTCGCTGCGTTAGGTACCGCCCCCGCAGGTATCGCCACCCGTGATGCAGCACTTGGTGCTTTGCCCTGGTAGACATGTTGCTGCAACGTCGTCAGCTCATTCTGCATCCTTTGCAACCGATTGATCATATCCTGTGAGTCCTGTGCCTGCACTGGGGACAGGACAACGGCTGTGGAAATTACCGCAGCAACCATAGAAACTCTCTTGATCCAAACCGCTTTACGCGATGACATCATCATTACCCAATTCCGCAATCAATCGTCAGTTGAAGACATTTCTTATGCCGCCAACCCGTTCCGTTGCTAGTTGACCATCACTAGTTAACCGTCGTCACGCTACGTCGGTTCTTTGACCAGGCATCTTCAGCGGACCGCCCATCAACAGGACGTTCCTTACCGAAACTAACGGTCTTCACCCGGTTCTGCTCAAGTCCAAGCGCAACAAGGTAATCGCGGACCGCTGTCGCGCGGCGATCACCGAGCGCGAGATTGTATTCACGCGTGCCGCGTTCATCGGCGTGACCAGAAATTGTAATGGTTACGCCCTGATTACGACGTAACCATTGCGCTTGTTTCTCAAGAGTCGCCCGCGCCTCTGCCAACAGTGAAACACCATCCAGCCCGAAAAACACGCGATCTCCAATATTGGTGACCAGATCTTCCTGACTACCTGCCGGAACGCCACCAGGGGCGAGACTGGAAACTTGTGGTGAACTACTGCCGCCACTTCCTG
>CAJJCG010000106.1 GCA_905182615.1 Alphaproteobacteria bacterium UBA2964
CCGCCAGGGGCAGCGGCAAAAGCACACTGACTCTTTCGTTTTGATATGTCTGGCGCGGTGTGGTGTGGGACGGGGGCATGGATTAGACTTTAACTCGGCTCGTTGGTCGGGCCAATCGCGATGAACCCTTCTTAAAAATAAGTTGGATCGTCCTTTTAAGCTTTAGAGGAATGAGACCGGACAATGAAATTTTTCGTCGACACCGCTGATACAGATGAGATCCGTGAATTAGCCGCAACTGGACTGGTTGATGGCGTGACGACCAATCCCTCGCTGGTCGCGAAATCTGGGCGCAAATTTCTCGATGTAGTTCAGGAAATTTGTACCATCGTCGACGGGCCGGTCAGCGCAGAAGTAACCGCCACCGATCACGAGACCATGCTTAAAGAAGGCAAAAAACTCGCCGCCTTAGCACCGAACATCACCGTAAAAGTGCCTCTGACACCCGATGGGTTAAAGACCTGCAAAGCGTTATCAGATGCTGGCACAATGGTAAATGTAACGCTCTGCTTCTCAGCCGGTCAGGCGATCCTCGCGGCCAAGGCAGGGGCAACGTTTGTGTCACCTTTCGTGGGGCGATTGGATGATATCAGTTCGGATGGCATGCAACTGATCTCCGACATTTGCCAAATTTACAGCATGTACGACGATTTTGAGACCGAAGTCCTAGTGGCCTCGATCCGGAACCCAATCCATCTGACCGAAGCGGCAAAGATGGGGGCCGGTGTCGCGACCTTGCCACCCAGCGTTTTACGTCAACTTTACAAACACCCTCTAACCGATTCTGGGCTGGCGGCCTTCCTCGCTGATTGGGAGAAAACCGGCCAATCTATCCTGGACGACTAAATTATGAACTGCTCAACGCCTCCGGCAGACAAGCCCCTCGCAAAACAAACAGCCAAAGCGCTGAGCGGCCCGGTTATATCGCCAGAATCTGTTGCTGCTTATTTGGAACAAAACCCAGGCTTTTTGAATGACCGACCAGAGCTGCTCACCACCTTGATTCCGCCAGAGCAGAATCACGGCGGCGGCATCCTTGATATGCAAAAATTCATGCTGGAACGTCTTCAGGGCGAGATCACACGATTTGGTTCGAGAGAACAGGCATTGTTGGCGGTAGCAGAATCAAATGCCGATGTTCAAAGGTGTGTCTTTGCCGCCACCAAAGCGCTACTTGATGCAAAATCTTTTGAAGATCTGATCAAAATCATTCTGAAAAAGATGCCAAAGATGTTCGACATCTCAGCTGCGGCTTTATGCATCGAAGCCGGCGATCATGTGCCGGCGGGTGCGACCGAAAACGGTATCATCGTCGTTGAACCAGGAGCACTCGATAGCCTTATGGGGTCGGAGCACTCGGTCGCTTTGAAATCTAATATCGAAGGCGATAAGGCTATCTTCGGATCTCGTGCTACAAAGGTAAGGTCTGCTGCACTGTTACGGCTGGACCTTGGGTCCAAAGTCCCGAATGGTTTGTTAGCACTTGGAGCAAAATCACCCACCGGCTTTGATCCCCGCCAGGGCACCGAGCTACTTTCCTTCTTCTCTTATGTGCTGCAAAGGACCATCCGGCGATGGTTGACCCAAGGCACGTAACCGAATTTCTCGCTGAAAGCGACACGATTGAAGCCATTGAAGACTGGCAGCGCTGGATTCTGGACGAACGGCAGTCATCAGCCCATACCCTCGCCGCTTATTCGCGTGACCTCGCTGCCTTCCTTGAATTTCTAACCAACCACATTGGCAAACCTCCCGGGCTTAACGATCTAAATGCCCTTACCATGGCCGATTTCAGAAGCTTTTTAGCCCGCCGGATCAATTATGGTGTCGGCCACAGCTCGGTCGCGCGCGGTATGTCGACCTTGCGAAATTTCTTCAGGTTTCTCGATAGGACTGGCCGGGTTAGCAATGCAACAATCAAGGCCGTGCGGTCACCGAAACCAAAACCGCCAATCCCCAAACCAATCTCGGTCGAAGACGCTTTCGATGTAATCCGAACTGCCTCAAAACTGTCGGGTACGCCCTGGATATCAAAACGAGACGTTGCAATCTTTACCCTACTCTATGGTTGTGGTCTCCGCATCGATGAAGCCCTCAGCCTCAACCGTGCTGACACGCCTGACAGCGACGCCATGACGGTCACGGGAAAGGGCAACAAACAACGTGTCGTACCGGTATTACCCATCATCCGTGACGCTATTGAAGTTTACATCGATGCCTGTCCTTTCTCAGAGGAGCCAGACAATCCGCTATTTGTAGGTGCTCGTGGCGGCCGCCTGAACGCAGGAGTCGTACAACGTCAAATGCGCAAAATCCGTGCCCAGCTTGGCCTCCCCGATACCGCGACACCGCATGCGCTGCGTCATAGCTTCGCGACCCATCTATTGAGCGCTGGTGGCGATCTGCGCACCATCCAGGAGCTACTGGGCCATTCTTCTTTATCAACCACCCAGCGCTATACCAGCGTCGACGCCGAACGGCTGGTCAAAGTCTATGAACAATCTCATCCCCGTGCCAAAAGCTGATGAATCGGCTAAGCAACATCTGCTGGCTGGAATTCTTGTACAAAAAACGCTAAAATCTGGCCATGACTGATGTAGCCGTTAAACCGTTATCGAATGCCTGTGGTGCGGAAATCATTGGCGTTGACCTTACCAAACCAATCAGCCCGGAAGTCGCTGCCGAGATTAATCGAGCCTGGCTCGACCATTGCGTAATTGTTGTTCGAGGTCAGGAGCTCGCCGATATTGATCAGGTCAACTTCGCTGAAGCCTTCGGTCCTGTCGGCGATTATCTGCGGCCCGACACCTTGCGTAACGATGCCATGAAGGAACGCCACCGGTCGGTAATGTTTGTCAGTAACATTGTCGAAGATGGTGAACCAATTGGCAGTTTGCCAGATGGCGAGATGATGTTTCACACCGACACCGGCTACGATCAGAACCCTCATAAGGCGACAACACTCTACGCCATCGAAATTCCGAGCGAAGGCGGCCACACAATCTTTTCCAACCAATACAGTGTCTATGATGCCCTTCCCGAGAAGCTTAAGAGTATGCTGGAAGGCCGCAACGCGCATCATGCCTACGAATTTGGCGTCATGATCAAAGACAAAGAAAAATATGACGGGCCTGAATTACGCACCGCTGTGCATCCCGTGTTCCGAGCACATACCGAAACCGGTAGGCCAACCGTCTACATGAATGAGCTGATGACAGAGTCTATCGAAGGATTATCCGACGAGGAAAGTCGCGCGGCACTGGACGAGATATTCGCTCTGCAGAAAGAGAAGCGTTTTTGTTACGAGCATGTCTGGCAAAAAGGCGACCTCGTCATGTGGGACAATCGCTGTACCTTGCACGCCCGCACCGACTTCCCAAGGAATGAGCGCCGCCTGCTGCGCCGCGTTACCATCGAAGACGCCGCACCGGCCTGGGCGGCTTAACACTTCCCAAGCGACCCAAATCTTGCCCAAAAGGGCAAATTCTGATTTTATATCAGTGAAATGACGCTGTACCCGAATAATTCGAACAGCTTAGGAGATTGAGTGATGACTGTTACCGTAAATCCTTTATCAGATGCCTGTGGCGCCGAAATCCTGGGCGTCGATATGAAAGCTGATTTGTCGAAAGACGATGCGTCGACGATATATCAGGGCTGGCTTGATCATCTCGTCATTATCATCCGCAATCAGCAAGACCTAACGCCGGCTGATCAAAAGCAATTTTGTAGTAATTTCGGCAAGATCGGCGAATATAATCGCCCCAAAGATCGTCAGCACCCCAATCATGCCAGCGGTGAAATTATGCTGGTCTCCAATGTCCGGGAAGGTGGACAAGTTATTGGCGCCCATCCCGACGGTGAAATGATGTGGCATACGGATACGCCCTATTTGAGCACCCCTCACAAAGCGACAACGCTTTATGGCGTTGAGGTTCCTAATATCGGCGGCAACACGCAGTTCTCAAACCAGTACAAGGTTTATGAAGCGCTGCCGCAAGAGATGAAAGACAAGCTCGCAGGACGCCAGGCGATGAATTGCTATGAGTTCGGCACGACAGTCAAAACATTTGAAAAATATGACCGAGATGCCGTGCCGCATCACCCGCATCCAATTTTCCGCAAGCACCCTGAAACAGGCCGTACCGCGGTTTATGTCTGCCCGCTCATGACCGAAGAAATCATCGACATGGATGAGGCTGAAGGCAAAGCTATCCTTGATGAGATTTACGCGCTACAGCGTCAGCCACAATTCGTCTATTCCCACAATTGGGAAGTTGGCGACTTTGTCATGTGGGACAATCGCTGCCTGATGCATGCACGTACTGACTTCCCACGTGAGCAGCGACGTCTGCTACGGCGGGTAACGATAGGCGATGAATCCGCAGTCCTCGCGGCCTAATCGCTTCTAGGTTTTTTCCGGGAAAACTTTTCCATCAGCCGTTTAACACGCGCTGTCGCGTCATCCTGTATCGCCCGATATTTGGGATAGCGCTGACCCATTTTTTGGTTAAATAACCGCACCCTCGGTGACCGGCGGCTTAGGACAATCAACCCAATCGCAAGAAACAGGATTCCCTGCAGGATAGGTAGGAAGAGGCCGAGAATGCCGAGAAAAATAAAGATCCAGCCAAGGGCCAGTAACAGATAATGTATCGCGCCTTTTTTCATCGTTACAAGGAACCACGCGGTGAATTAAAAGCGGACATACCTTCACCTATATATGAATAGGCTTGCTCCAAGCCGCAAGGGCGGCTTCTTTGACCGCTTCATTAAGTGTTGGATGCGCATGACAAGTCCGGGAGATATCCTCGGCTGAAGCCGAAAATTCCATTGCCAACGCCAACTCCGCAATCATTGTCCCAGCATCTGGCCCGATGATATGAGCGCCAAGGACTTGATCGGTCTTGGCATCTGCCAGAATCTTTACAAATCCATCCGTGTCGGTTTCTGACGCTCGGGCCCGAGAGTTTGCCACAAAGGGAAACTTGCCGACGTTATACTCGATACCGTCATCCTTAAGCTGTTCTTCGGTTCGACCGACGGAGGCAACTTCCGGGGCCGTAAATACAACAGCGGGTATGGCATTATAGTCGATGTGACCGGCCTGACCGTCCATCATCTCAACCGCAACTACGCCTTCATCCTCTGCCTTATGAGCCAACATCGGCCCCGGGATCACGTCACCAATTGCATAAACTCCGGCAACATTCGTCTGAAAGGCCCCGTCGACCTTAATAAAACCACGTTGATCCAGCACTACGCCCAGTTCTTCCAAACCCAGCCCCGATGTGAAAGGTCGGCGACCAATCGCCGAGAGCACGACATCGCACTCAATCGGTTCTGACTCTCCACCTGACGCCGGTTCGACCGTTAAGGTTGCACCCGATTTGGAGAGCTTTGCCTCAGTGACCTTGGTGCCAAGGCGAAAGCTCATACCCTGCCTCTCAAGGGCCTTGTGCATTTCATCAGCCACCTCACGATCCATAGCGGGAACAATTCGATCCAGAAATTCCACCACTGTTATCCTGGCGCCGAGCCGGCCCCAGACCGAGCCCATTTCGAGCCCGATATAACCGCCCCCGACAACAACCAGATGCTCAGGCACTTTGGACAGGATTAGCGCGCCGGTGGAGGTAACGATCCGCTCTTCATCAATATCTACACCGGGCAAAGGTGCTGATTCAGAACCAGTCGCAATCAAAATTTTTTTAGTTTTGAGAGTCACCGACGCAGGGTCACTGACCTCAACAGTATCGGGGGCCGTAATTCGAGCGGAGCCCGTAATCTGGTCGATTTTGTTCTTTTTGAATAAAAACGCGATGCCCTTGGTTAAGCCGTCAACGACATCATCTTTACGGGCAAGCATCTTGTCGAGATCGAGACCTACTTTGCCAATCTTTACGCCATGCTCGGCCAGACTGTGCTGCGCCTCAGCGAATTTCTCTGATGACTGCAAGAGCGCTTTTGAGGGAATACAGCCAACATTGAGACAAGTCCCTCCCAATGTTCGACGTTTATCGACGCAGGCAACCTTCATGCCGAGTTGTGCGGCACGGATCGCAGCGACATAGCCGCCAGGTCCCGCTCCGATGACCACCAAATCGTATTGTGTATCTGTCATAGAAAGTTCCTGTGGAAGGACGGAAGATTAGATCCCCAGAAGAATACGGTCGGGCTCTTCAATGCATTCCTTTACCCGAACCAGGAATGTCACAGCTTCGGATCCATCGATAATGCGATGATCATAAGAAAGCGCAAGATACATCATCGGTCGAATTTCAACGGCGTCACCGACCGCGATGGGACGAGGCTGAATTTTGTGCATCCCCAAAATTCCAGATTGCGGTGGATTCAGGATCGGCGTCGACATAAGCGAGCCATAAACACCGCCATTTGTCACCGTGAAGGTACCACCAGTCAGGTCGTCCATCGATAGACTGCCGTCGCGGGCACGCTTGCCCAAGTCACCGATTTCCTTTTCGATATAGGCAAACGATTTGTTATCAGCATTTCGCAATACCGGGACCACGAGCCCCAGCTCAGTCCCGACCGCAACGCCAAGATCGACGAAATTGCGATAGACGATATCGTCGCCATCGATGGTCGCATTGACGGCGGGTAATTCCTCCAGCGCCGCGATACAGGCCTTGGCGAAGAACGACATAAAGCCGAGCTTTACGCCATGTTTCTTCTGAAAATCTTTTTGATATTTTTTCCGCGCAGCCATGACATTGGTCATATCCACCTCATTAAAGGTGGTCAGCATTGCCGCGGTATTCTGGGCTTCCTTAAGCCGTTCAGCGACCCGCTTGCGAAGCCGCGTCATCGGCACACGTTCTTCACCACGGTCATCAGAGACAACAGGCTTCGCCGTTGCGGGTGCTTGCGGTTCAACCGGCGCTGGGGTCTGTTCGCCATCCAGATAGCCCTGCACATCGCCTTTGGTGAGGCGCCCACCTTTGCCGGTACCGGTAATCTTGGTGGGATCGATCTTCCCGTCACCAACCATTTTGCGGACTGCAGGAGATAGCGAGATATCGGTTCCGGCTGGTTTGCGATCCGGCTCGACTTCTACCGGCGCAGGTCCTAATTCTGCTACGGGAGGTTCTGTGGGCGACGGAGTGGGTGTCGCGACACCATTGCCATCGCCGATCATTCCAAGAACAGCGCCAACCTCTACTTCTTTGCCAGCCTCAACAATAATGGATACAAGAGTGCCAGATTCTGCAGCGGGAACTTCGAGCGTTACCTTATCAGTTTCCAGCTCAACAATCGGCTCATCACACTCCACCGTTTCGCCAACGACCTTGAACCACTTTGCCACCGTTGCCTCAACGACCGATTCACCCAGCTGCGGAACTTTGATTTCCATGTCTTTGCCTTTCCGGATAGAGACCCAACGCCCTACCGTCCTTTAACTCATGTAAGTTGAAGCGCCTGATCCACAAGGGCAGCCTGTTCTCTTGCATGCCGTTTTGCCAGACCCGTCGCTGGAGAAGCCGCTTCAACACGGCCCGCGTAGGATGGCCGTGTTGCGACACCGCCGATATCTTCCAACAACCCCTCGATACGCCGATCCACAAACGTCCACGCGCCCATATTGGCCGGTTCCTCCTGACACCACACGACATCCGCATTTTTGTAACGCACCAACTGTTCCTTGAGGGAAACATTTGGAAACGGATAAAGCTGTTCGACCCGAACGATGGCGACATCCTCTATCTCACGTGCGTTTCTTTCTGCATAGAGATCGTAATAGACCTTGCCGGAGCACAGCACGACACGCTTCACCTTACTGTCCGCGACCTGCTTGTCGGCTTCGGGAAGAACCCGGTGGAAACAGGTGCCCGGCCCCATATCCTCAAGCCTCGAGATACAAAGCTTGTGACGCAATAGTGATTTGGGAGTCATGACGATCAGCGGTTTGCGGAATTTTCGGTGTATCTGGCGTCGCAACACATGGAAGTAATTCGACGGCGTCGTCGGCATCACGACCTGCATATTGTCTTCGCCACAAAGCTGCAAATATCGTTCCAACCGCGCAGATGAATGCTCGGGCCCCTGCCCCTCATAACCATGCGGCAACAGCATAACAATGCCGGACATCCGCAGCCATTTGCTTTCCGCCGACGCGATAAACTGATCAATAATAACCTGAGCGCCGTTAGCGAAATCACCGAACTGCGCCTCCCACATTATCAGTGCATCTGGTTCAACCAAACTAATGCCGTATTCGAACCCCAGCACACCAGCCTCTGAAAGGGGGCTGTTATGGGCAACAAAACGCGATTGCCCGTCAGCAATGTTCTCCAGTGGCACGTAGTTCTCTTCGGTCTCCTGATCGATGAGATATGAATGGCGCTGTGAAAACGTCCCACGCTGCACATCCTGTCCTGCAAGTCGGACCAGATGTCCTTCCTGAACCAGACTACCAAATGCCAAGGCTTCGCCCGTCGACCAGTCGATACCCTCACCCGTTTCGATCATCTTTGCGCGGCTATCAATGATACGCCTGAGCTTGGGATGAAGGTTGAAGCCCTCAGGGACAGTGACCAGTGCCTGACCAACTTGTTTGAGCGTTTTTTCGGGCAAATCCGTCGTACCGCGACGTTCTTCCAGCGTCGGTGCGACGTTGATATGCGACCACTTCCCATCAAGCCAATCGGCCTTATTCGGCTTAAACGTCGTGGCCGTCTCAAAATCTTCATTGAGCTGGGCGCGCAGACGATCTGTCATCGACTTTGCCTGCGCCTCGGTTATCGCGCCTTCTGCGATTAGCCGCTTCTCATAGATTGTCCTGGTGCTCGGCTGCTTGACAATTGCCTTATACATCAAAGGTTGTGTGAAAGACGGTTCATCGCCTTCATTGTGACCATACCGGCGATAACACCACATATCGATCACAACATCCTTGCGGAATTCCTGCCGAAACTCTGTCGCGATACGGGCGACATGGATAACCGCCTCAGGGTCATCGCCATTCACATGGAAGATCGGTGACTGGACCGTTTTTGACACATCAGAGGGATAAGGTGATGACCGCGAATCCCGCGGATTCGTCGTAAAGCCGATCTGGTTATTGACGATGAAATGGATCGTACCACCGGCGCGGTAGCCCCGCACATCCGACAGTGCGAATGTTTCAGCGACGAGGCCCTGCCCGGCAAAGGCCGCATCACCATGCATCAGAATACCCAAAACCCGGCGGCGTTCTTTATCTTTTAACTGGTGCTGCTTTGCCCGCACGCGCCCGACGATAACCGGATCCACCGCTTCAAGGTGCGACGGGTTAGGCGACAGCGAGAGATGAACATTTTTACCATCGAATGTAAGGTCGGCAGACGTACCAAGGTGATATTTCACATCGCCAGACCCTTGTACTTCTTCCGGATTCGACGACTGTCCCTGAAACTCGGACAGGATTGCGACATAAGGTTTCTTAAGAACGTTGGTCAAAACTGACAGTCGGCCGCGATGTGGCATGCCGATAACCACTTCCTCAATACCGAGCTGGCTACCCCGTTTAAGGATTTGCTCAAGTGCGGGGATTAGGCTTTCGCCACCATCGAGACCAAAACGCTTGGTTCCCGGATACTTAACATTCAAAAAATTCTCGAACCCTTCAGCTTCCGTAAGCCGCTCTAGGATCGCTTCGCGTCCGCGCTGCGTAAACTCAGTACGGTTATGGCTTTCTTCGATCCGCTCCCGTATCCACTGCTTCTGATCCGGCTCCTGGATATGCATAAATTCGACACCAATGGTGCCGCAATAGGTTTCCTGCAAGCGCTCCAATATTGCACGCAGCGTTGGGTTGTCGAGCCCAAGCACATTGTCGATAAAAATATTCTTGTCGAGATCAGCCTCAACGAAGCCATACGAGCGGTAATCAAGCTCGGAATTCTCTTCGTGCTGATAAAGCCCGAGGGGGTCCATGTTAGAAGCGAGATGTCCGCGTACCCGATAGGAACGAATGAGCATCAGCGCATGTAGAGAATTGACCGTCGCCTGACGGCTTTCTTCAGATGTAATAGAGGAAGCGTGCCCGTTAGATTTAGGCTTCTCATCCTCTTCAGCGACACCAACAACTCGGCTGCCGCGCGGCGCCCAGCTCGCACCTTCCAGAGATTTTATGACATTGGGTGCTTCGTCGGGCAGCTCAGCGAAAAAGCGCTGCCATTCGGCATCAACCGACGACGCATCTTCGAGATAGCGAGCGTAAAGATCCTCGACAAAGGCGGCATTGCCGCCGGCGAGGAAAGAATTTCGTTCGAAAGTCTCTATCGACATCGATTGTCCAAGCGAATTGCCTAAACGAATAGTCTGGCCATGTTTTCTTTAACCACTATGACATACGCCAATGTGGTTAAAGGAACATGACAAAATCAGGTGGCCGATTTAGCCCTTCATTATCTTTAGCATCGTATCGCCAAGCGCTGCCGGTGAGTCTGCCACCGTAATACCAGCGCTTCTCATGGCATCCATCTTGTCGTCCGCGCCACCTTTGCCGCCGGAAATAATCGCACCAGCATGACCCATACGGCGGCCCGGAGGCGCCGTGACACCAGCGATAAATCCAACAACCGGTTTTTTGACTTTGGACTGCTTCAAAAATTCGGCCGCATCTTCTTCTGCACTGCCACCGATTTCGCCAATCATGACAATTCCCTGGGTTTCGTCATCACCGAGGAACATTTCCAGACAATCGATAAAGTCGGTGCCATTAACCGGATCACCGCCAATACCAATACACGTGGTCTGGCCAAGCCCTGCCGCTGTGGTCTGCGCAACGGCTTCATAGGTCAGCGTTCCTGAACGAGATACGATACCGATCTTGCCACGCTGATGAATATGACCGGGCATAATGCCGATCTTGCATTCATCCGGCGTAATCACGCCCGGACAGTTAGGACCGATCAAACGTGTCGAAGAACCAGACAACGCTCGTTTAACCCGAATCATATCAATAACCGGAATACCTTCGGTGATGCAGATCGCGAGCGGCATTTCCGCTTCGATTGCTTCAAGGATGGCGTCCGCCGCAAACGGTGGCGGAACATAAATCACACTAGCATTCGCGCCAGTCCGATCAATCGCTTCCGCGACCGTATCAAAGACTGGTAGGTCGAGATGTTGTTCACCGCCCTTACCGGGCGTCACACCACCAACCATTTGGGTACCATACGCAATCGCCTGTTCCGAATGGAACGTGCCCTGTGCACCGGTAAAACCCTGGCAGATTACCTTTGTATTCATATCAACGAGAACAGCCATTACGCGGCCTCCTTCACGGCCTTAACAGCCTTCTCAGCAGCATCACCAAGATCGTCTGCCGCAATAATCGGCAAACCGGATTCTTCGAGAATCTTTTTACCAAGCTCCACATTGGTACCGGCGAGCCGGACCACTAACGGAACCGTCAGGCTAATTTCGCGGGCGGCCGCGACAACGCCTTCTGCGATCACATCACAGCGCATGATGCCGCCGAAAATATTGACCAGCAGACCTTCAACATTGGGATCAGACAGGATCAGCTTGAAGGCGGCCGTTACACGTTCGCGGGAAGCACCACCACCAACATCTAGGAAGTTGGCTGGCTCACCACCATAAAGCTTGATGATGTCCATAGTTGCCATCGCCAACCCGGCACCATTGACCATGCAGCCAATATTACCATCGAGCTTAACGTAGTTAAGGTCAAACTTCGCGGCTTCCAGCTCAGTTGGATCTTCTTCACTCTCGTCGCGCAATTCGGCAATGTCCTTATGACGGAACAATGCGTTGTCATCGAAGTTCATTTTCGCATCAAGGGCAATAATGTCTCCAGCACCGGTAACCACCAGCGGATTGATCTCGACAATTGACGCATCCAGCTGTTCGAAAGCCTTATACATCGCCATCAGAAATTTCACCGCCGATTTGATTTGGTTGCCTTCAAGGCCCAGCCCAAAGGCAATCTTGCGGGCGTGAAAGGCCTGCATGCCACAGGCCGGGTCAATCGCGACTTTGAGAATTTTCTCAGGCGTCTTAGCGGCGACCTCTTCAATTTCCATGCCGCCTTCGGTCGATGCCATAATAGTGACACGGCTGGTGACACGGTCGATCAGGAGACCCAAATATAGTTCGCGCGCGATGTCGCAACCATCTTCGACATAAACCCGTCCGACTTCTTTTCCTTCGGGGCCGGTCTGATGAGTAACCAGCGTCATCCCAATCATTTCATCGGCCAGCTGTTTCACCTCATCGACTGATTTGGCTAGCTTTACGCCACCGCCCTTGCCGCGTCCCCCGGCATGGATCTGTGATTTGACGACCCAAACCGGACCACCAAGTTCTTCAGCCACTTTAACAGCCTCATCGGGCGTATAAGCAACGCCCCCTTTTGGCACGGCGACTCCGAAACCACGGAGGACTTCCTTGGCCTGATATTCATGAATATTCATACGCGACTAGCCTTTGACCTTTTGTCAGAAAATTATTTCTTTTTAGCAGTTATCTTTTTACGAGCGGCTTTCTTTTTAGCCGGTTTCTTCGTGGCTTTCTTGTCCATGCGTTTGACCACATTGACCAAACTCCGAACCGCCGCGACCGATGCCTTGAATTCTTTTTTCTCGCTGGCATTGAGCTCGATCTCAACAATACGTTCGATCCCCTTGCCACCGATCACAACAGGCACGCCAACATACAGTCCGTTGACGCCATATTGCCCGGTGAGATAGGCACAGCACGGCAGAACCCGTTTCTGATCCTTAAGATAGGCTTCTGCCATTTCAATCGCCGACGACGCAGGTGCATAGAACGCCGAGCCTGTTTTGAGCAGTGAGACAATCTCAGCACCGCCATCGCGGGTACGCTGAACGATCTGGTTCAATTTTGCCTTCGTGGTCCAACCCATTTTGATCAGGTCAGGCAGCGGAATACCGGCAACCGTTGAGTAACGTGGCAGCGGCACCATCGTGTCGCCATGGCCACCAAGAACGAACGCCGTTACGTCGCGGACGGAGACATTGAATTCTTCAGCCAGGAAATAACGAAAACGAGCTGAGTCGAGAATGCCTGCCATGCCAACAACGCGGCTAGAAGGTAGCCCAGAAGCTTCACGAAGCGCCCAGACCATCGCATCGAGTGGATTGGTGATGCAGATGACAAATGCCTTGGGACACCATTGCTTGATACCCGCGCCGACAGCCTTCATCACACTTGTATTAATACCGATCAGGTCATCACGGCTCATTCCCGGCTTACGGGCGATACCGGCAGTTACAATCACGACATCAGAATCTTTAATGGCGCGGTAACTCGACGCACCCTTCATGTTGGAGTCGAAGCCTTCGACGGGTGATGATTCGGCAAGATCCAGTGCTTTGCCGTCGGGGATACCTTTAACGATGTCGAACATGACAATGTCACCAAGTTCCTTCAACCCAGCCAGGTGTGCCAACGTGCCGCCAATGTTTCCGGCGCCAACAAGCGCGATTTTATTACGTGTCATGAATGCTCCTCAATCGATCGATTGGTTGTGTTCCACGACGTTATCAACCAGAAACGGTATCATTATGGTTAAGGTGCCGCGACTGGCCGCGTAACTACCTGTTTCGACTGAAAAGAGCAAGAAAAACGGGCGTAAAATCACTAAATAGTAGTCAAAAACCTGTGCGTACGGGTTTAAAGCGCCAATTACGGATTTCCAGAACTTATGCTGACGCCCTTCACGGCATCAAAAAGCTAGTTTAACGGCGCACGACCATCAGCTTTTTCACCTCAGAAATGGCTTGTGCCGGGTTGAGGTGTTTGGGGCAGGTTTTAGTGCAGTTCATGATCGTATGGCAGCGATAAAGCCGGAACGGATCTTCCAGATTATCCAGCCGTTCACCGGTTTCCTCATCGCGAGTATCAGCGATCCAGCGATAGGCCTGCAGCAACGCCGCAGGACCGAGATAGCGGTCACCATTCCACCAGTAACTCGGGCAGCTTGTCGAGCAACAGAAACACAAAACGCATTCCCAAAGGCCATCAAGCTTCGCGCGCTCTTCCGGACTTTGCAGTCGTTCCTTATCCGATGGCGGCGGGCTGGTCGTTTTCAGCCATGGCTCAATAGAGGTGTATTGCGCATAGGCGCGTTTCAGATCGGGAACGAGATCCTTAATCACTTCCATATGCGGCAGCGGATAAATTTTTGCGTCGCCCTTAATCTCATCGATCGCCTGAATACAGGACAGCGTATTGGAGCCGTCCACATTCATGGCGCAGGACCCACACACACCTTCACGGCAGGACCGCCGAAAGGTCAACGTCGAATCCATCTCGTTCTTGATCTTGATCAAGGCATCGAGAACCATAGGCCCGCAGGTATCCATGTCGACCTCAAAAGTGTCGACACTGGGATTGTCCCCGCTATCCGGATCATAGCGATAAACCTGAAAGCGCTTGATATTGGTTGCGCCGTCAGGAGCCTTATGGGTCTTCCCGTTACTTACCTTTGAATTGGCGGGGAGCGCAAATTCAGCCATGTCCTCTCCTCGTTGAAGCCTTCACTGTGGCATCGATATCTAAAAAAGCAGTTACCAAAACCAGACCTTAATAAACGCGTGCCTTGGGCGGTACCGCCTCGACATCGTCACTCAGCGTTTCGTTATGGACCGGCCGGTATTCGAACCGGCTTGTGCCATCATCATTTAGCCAAGCCACAGTATGTTTCATCCAGTTCTCGTCATCACGATCGGGATAATCTTCCCGCGCATGCCCACCGCGGCTTTCCTTGCGGTTGATCGCACCATGAATACTGACCAGTGCCTGCTGCAGCAAATTGTCGAACTCTAATGTCTCCACCAGATCTGAATTCCAGATCATGCCGCGGTCAGCGATTTTGAGATTATCTTTTTGTGACCAGATCTTGGCCATTTTCTCAACACCCTCAGCCATGATATCTTCGGTCCGGAAGACGGCGCAATGTGCCTGCATCGTCTTTTGCATCTCAAGTCGGATTTCAGCCGTGGTCATATCACCATTACCGTGGCGCCGATCATCCAGCCAATCAAGCGCATTGTCACCGGCATCTCCCGGTAACTCGGCTTGCGTTGCACCCGGTGTCAAAGTTTCCGCGCATCGATCTGCTGCCGCCCGACCAAACACCACAAGATCAAGCAATGAGTTAGACCCAAGCCGGTTCGCACCATGCACTGACACACAAGCCGCTTCACCAACAGCCATCAACCCGGGGACAACAACATCGGGGTCATCACCAACCGGGATCAGAGCTTCACCGCGATAATTGGTCGGCACACCGCCCATATTATAATGTACGGTCGGCAGAACCGGGATTGGTTCGCGGGTGACATCAACATTGGCGAAAATGCGGGCGGTTTCTGAAATACCCGGGAGACGTTCGTTGATCACCTCGGGTTCTAGATGCTCAATATGCAAATGGATGTAATCCTTATCAGGACCAACACCACGACCTTCATTCATTTCGACGGTCATCGAGCGGCTGACGACATCACGAGACGCCAGGTCTTTCGCATGCGGTGCATAACGCTCCATAAAGCGCTCACCTTCTGAATTGGTCAGATAACCACCTTCGCCGCGCACCCCTTCGGTAATCAGGGCACCCGCACCATAAATTCCCGTGGGATGGAATTGAATAAACTCCATATCCTGCAACGGTAGTCCGGCGCGAAGCACCATCGCACTACCATCACCCGTTTGGGTGTGCGCCCCGGTGCAAGAGAAATAACTGCGGCCATAACCGCCGGTCGCAACGATAACTTTTTGCGCCCGGAAACGATGAATTGTGCCATCATCCAGATTCCACGCCATGACACCGGCAATTTTGCCATCGACATCATGGATCAAATCCAGCGCAAAATACTCAATGAAAAATTCAGCCTGATTGCGCAGTGATTGCTGATACAGCGTATGCAAAATAGCATGACCGGTACGGTCAGCAGCGGCACAGGTACGATGCGCTGGCGGGCCCTCACCATAATCGGTGGTCATGCCGCCGAAGGGGCGCTGATAGATTGTGCCGTCATCGGTGCGTGAGAACGGTACGCCATAATGTTCAAGCTCGATAACTGCCGGCATCGCTTCGCGACACATATACTCAACGGCATCCTGGTCAGCGAGCCAATCACCGCCTTTTACAGTGTCGTAGAAATGCCAGCGCCAGTCGTCCTTGCCCATATTGCCGAGCGCAGCAGAAATGCCACCCTGAGCCGCGACAGTGTGACTGCGCGTTGGAAAGACTTTTGTGATGCAGGCCGTCTTCAGCCCCTTCTGGGCTAAGCCAAACGTTGCTCTGAGACCAGCGCCACCGGCGCCAAGCACAACAACGTCATAGGTGTGATCGATTATGTCGTAAGACTTGCCGGAATTAGCCATGGAGTATCAACCTGCAAACGCGATTTTAAGGATGGCAAACAGTGAAGTCGCCGCCAGCGCAATTGCCGCGAACTTAACAGCAATGATGCAAGCGACTTTCAACCATTCGGTATGAACATAATCTTCAATGACGACCTGCAGCCCAAGCTGCATGTGGTGAAACACCGCGACAATCATCAATATAAGAAGGACGGAGGTCAAAGGGTTAGCGATCCAAGCCTGTACCGCCTTAACATCAGCGCCAGCGAGATGGGCAATATTGATCACCAGCCACAACATCAGAGGAACCAGCGCAATAGCGGTCAATCTTTGGGCCCACCAATGTGCAACGCCTTCCTTGGCCGAACCAAGGCCGCGAACTTTTCCAAGATCGGTGCGTAAACTCATTATAGCGCCCCCATCGAATAATACCCGCAGACCCAGCCGGAGATCGTCAGAACAATGGCTGCTGCGATCACGATCCAGCCCGAACGGTAAGCTGCAGGCAGATCGAGCCCTTTGCCCATATCCCAAAACAAATGCCGAATGCCGTTACACAGGTGATAAAACAGCGCCAATGTCCAGCCAAACAAGAGTAGCCGACCAAACCAGCTGCCAATGATTGTTTGTATTGTTGTAAAAGCCTCGCCGCCCAAGGATGCCGCAACAAGCCACCAAACAAGAAGCAATGTGCCCACTGCCAATGCAACGCCAGTCATGCGATGCATAAGTGAAAGGATGGAAGTTAGCTGAGGCTTATAAACTTGGAGATGCGGAGAAAGCGGACGTTCTCGGGTGTCCATTACACTCTTTCCGTATAGTCGTTCGATGCGCAATTGACGTCATGCCCGCGCTTCTTCAATTTATTTAGCCCTTCGTCCATCTCTAGTCAATTCTGTCTGCCATATTCCTGCAAACACTCTAGTAAGAATGACATTCCTTAGCCACCTCAGTGAGGCGCACCCATTCTTCAGGAACCCACCTAAACCATACGTTTCCGTATTGTGAGTAAGCCTGTAGATGGAATGCTCAGAAGCTGGGGAAAGATACATCCTTTATGCACCAGAAATTAAATAAATCACACAAATAGGCGTTGCACCAAGGCACTATCTCTCAGAGCATTTCACAACGTGAGAGCGGATGAATCATTGAAATGCTGTCGCAGCAACAGGGCGGGCGCAAAACCGTTGATCTTAGGTGCTGCAGCGAATGAGTGATTCACGTTGTGACAGAGTTTCATTCTGGGTCTCCCTATTGGGCAGATTTTGTTACCTCAAGGGTTCGTTTCGCCGCTTAGGGACGTTGCTCGTGAGGCACTGGATTACCGGCATGACTGTCTCGCCATTCAAAGGGGAAAATGCTGAGCCCGCACCGCTAAGCCGATGCCGCCTCCAGCTCCTTGATTGCCTCCGCCATACGCACCAACCTTTGGGCCTCTTCGACATGGAGCCCTTCAACAAGCTGCCCATCAACCAGGGTAACGCCTTTACCCTCGGCGAGCGCAGCTTCGTGCGCCGCCGTGATTTTATGGGCCCAGGCAATTTCCTCATCAGAGGGCCCGAAGATTGCATTAGCACCGGCAACCGTTTTCGGATGTAGCAAAGTTTTGCCATCGAAACCCATCGAGCGTCCCTGCCGGCAGGATTCAAGGAAACCGTCATCATCTGAAAGATCAAAGAAAGGGCTATCCAGAACAGTTAGGCCATTCGCACGCGCCGCCAGAACGCAAAGCTGAATACTGGTCATTAGGGGAAGACGGTCAGGCATGTGTTGCGCCCGGAGATCCTTTGTTAGATCTGCAGAGCCGATGAGAAGAGCGCCGACCCGCGGGTGGGCTGCCGCAATTGCACTTGCGTTGAGAACGCCACGCGCCGTTTCAACCATACACCAAATCTGCATCTCGGCCGGTGCATTTGCCGCCTCCATGAGCTTGTTGATCGCAATGACTGTGTCAGGTGAATCCACCTTCGGAACCACCAGCATTTCGGCCCCTGATGTCACAATCGCCGCGACATCTTTTTCGTGCCATTCGCTACCAGCGCCGTTAATTCTGACGCCGATCTCCCGTCGACCGTATCCACCTTCACCAAGGACCCGAAGAATATTGTCTCGCGCGAAATCCTTTGCATCCGGCGCAACACCATCTTCCAGATCCATAATCAAAATATCAGCCGGCACATCGCGACCCTTTTCCAGCGCCCGCTCATTGGCCCCGGGGGTATACATAGCGCTGCGGCGCGGACGGTCCGTAATTAACTTGTCGGCAGACATAATGAACTCCTTTAAATTGCACCTCACACTATAGACGAGCCGTCAGCAGCCTCAAAGGCGTGACACGTAAATTTAGCAATATTTTGGAAAGAAAAACAGCGGATCTCAATACGCTAGAGCCGGCGGCTATAGACAGACAATCCGGGGTTGGGCCAGGGTACGAAAACATCAGCAAATATTTTTTCTGGTTGAAACAGGAACTGGGGTTGGCCCATGATGGTTGTGATATCGACCTCCGATACAAGGTTTATATTGAATTCGACACCTGGCTCATCAACGAATATAACCGCCCGCACGATCCCTATTATGATCTATTCGAGGGCGGACTTTATTGGGCTCAAAACCCTAAAGAAGACAAGCCAGTTATCCTGTTGAGTGACGAATTTATCCTCTACACGCTCAACGACCCCAACATCATCACGCAACTGCCCCAGATTGGCTTAACCAATTTAAACGTCATCGAACCACTGGACTGGCCAGACGAGCCGACCCTCCGTTAATATCCGCTCCTATGGAGCCGTTGCTGTTCTTTCTCAAAGGCATTGCCGCCGGGTTTGTCGTTGCCATTCCGGTAGGTCCAGTCGCGATGTTGTGTATCCGGAGAACCTTGGCGACCAGCATGATATCAGGCTACGCGACTGGGCTAGGCGCCGCCGTCGCCGATACGATATATGCGATCGTCGCAGCCTACGGCATCAGTTTTATCGCTGACATCCTATTCACCAACAATTTTTGGTTCCGCCTTATTGGCGGCGTGATTCTTTGTCTTATGGCCGCACGAATGCTCTCTGCCCCACCAACTGAAAGCAAAGCTCAGGATACCGGCAAGCTATTCGGTGATTTCGTTTCAGCCCTGGTAATCACCGGAACCAACCCGATCACTCTCATCGCCTTTGGCGTTATTTTTACGTCCATCGATGTGGCCACTGCGGGCGATCGTTACGAATGGGCGGAAGCCCTGATCGCCGGTGTATTTGTCGGCTCTGCCGCGTGGTGGGTACTTCTCACTGGACTGACCGCAATTTGCCGCCGGTGGGTCCGCGAGCTGTCCCTTACGTGGATCAACCGGATATCGGCCTTCGTGATACTGGCCTGTGGTGCCCTGACCGTCATTGCCGCCATCGCGCCAGAAAGCGCTATTGGCTCGTTAATCGCCCTGCCCAAATCTGCAGGACAACAATAGTTTTAGATTACTCCGCGTCCGCCTCAACTTCCATCGTCAGAAATTTTTCATCGTCCTCAAGATCGATTGGCTGCAAGCCATAAAGATGTTCCGCGATCTGGACCGCATTCAAGGCGGCACCTTTCCGTAGATTGTCAGAGACACACCAGAATGACAGCCCATGTTTTAATGTCGGATCTTTCCGAATACGACTGACATAGACCATATCATCACCGACGCATTCGACCGGAGTCACATAACCCTCGTTCGCGCGATGATCGATCACGGTAACGCCTGGCATAGCGCGCAAAAGCACGCGCGCCTGATCAACAGTTAGCTCGTTGGCAAATTCAACATTCACAGATTCCGCGTGACCGATAAAAACGGGGACACGAACACAAGTAGCACTGACCTTGATATCACGGTCGAGAATCTTGTTCGTCTCGACCCGCATCTTCCATTCTTCCTTGGTATCCCCGTCATCCATAAAAACGTCGATATGCGGAATAACATTGAAGGCAATCTGCTTGGTAAAAAGTTCCGGCGTCACCTGGTCGTTTACAAAAATTCCCTTAGTCTGATTAAACAGCTCATCCATCGCCGCTTTACCACCGCCGGAGACTGATTGGTAAGTAGACACCACAACGCGCTTGATCTTCGCAGCGTCATGCAGCGGCTTTAGCGCCATAACCATCTGGATCGTTGAACAGTTGGGATTGGCTATAATGTTCCGCTTGGTGTAGCGTTTAATAGCCTCAGGATTTACCTCCGGCACGACCAGCGGCACATCAGGATCCATCCGAAATTCTGACGTATTATCGATGACCACACAGCCCGCTTTTGCAGCCCGGGGCGCATGAATTGCAGAAACTTTCGCACCAGGCGAAAATAAAGCGACATCGAAACCAGTAAAATCGAAATCATCCAAAGTCTGGATTTTGAGGATATCTTTTTCCCCAAACGACACTTCGCGCCCGTTGGAACGTTCAGAGGCCAACGCGACGATTTCATCGACCGGAAAGGCCCGCTCTGCCAACGTCTGCAAAATTTCGCGGCCCACATTGCCGGTCGCACCGACAACAGCGACTTTATACCCCATGATCTAAATCCTGTGTAAATCACCCGCGCAAATGCAAGCCCTGCGCACAGATGCGTTCACTTAAGACCCCCTGCGGGGTTTTTCAAGCGGTGATTTTCCCAAATGGAAAACCCGAAAATTTCTTAAGACGCGGAGATTTTGTCGAGCTCCTTGAGCACGGCGCTACCCATCTCTTCGGTTGATACCATCTGCATGCCATCGGTCATGATGTCCCCGGTGCGTAATCCAGCATTGAGTACCGCCTCAACCCCTGCTTCGACGTTATCCGCATCCTCGCCCATTTCGAATGAATAGCGCAGCATCATCGCGAAGCTCAATATCATCGCCAGCGGATTTGCTTTGCCTTGCCCGGCAATATCAGGCGCGGTGCCATGGACCGGCTCATAAAGTGCATGGCGTTTGCCACTGGAGTCTAGCGCACCCAGTGATGCTGACGGCAGCATGCCGAGGGAACCCGTCGCCATTGAGGCACAATCGGACAGGATATCGCCAAACATGTTAGTCGTGACAATGACGTCGAACTGTTTGGGATCGCGAACCAGCTGCATTGCGGCGTTATCAACCAGCATGTGTGACAGCTCGATATCCGGGTAGTCCGGCGCGATGCGAACCACTTCTTCACGCCACATCTTTGTACTTTCCAGGACGTTCGCTTTATCGATCGAACACAGCTTCTTGCCGCGCTTCCGGGCAAGTTCAAAACCCACCCGGGCAATGCGTTCAACTTCCGGGGTCGTATAGATCAAGGTGTTGTAACCGCGTTTACCACCACCCGGCATATCTTCAACACCACGTGGTTCACCAAAATAAATACCGCCGGTCAGTTCGCGGACAATCAGGATATCAAGTCCAGCAACGACCTCTCGTTTGAGACTCGATGCGTCAGCCAAAGCGTCAAAAACAATGGCCGGGCGCAAATTTGCAAACAGGCCGAGATCCTTGCGAATACGCAGCAGGCCCGCTTCGGGGCGAATATCAAAATCGACATTATCCCATTTTGGTCCACCAACTGCGCCGAGCAGAACAGCATCAGCAGCCTTGGCCGCTTCAACCGTCTCGTCCTTCATCGGAACGCCATGGGCATCGATGCAGCAGCCACCGATAATATCTTCTTCGGTATGAAAGCTGACCTGACGATTACTTTCCATCCAGTCCATAACCCGACGGACCTCGCCCATGACTTCAGGGCCAATTCCGTCGCCGGGCAACATCAATACCTTTTTATTGGCAGCCATTCTGATCTTCCTTCTCTGTGCCGTAAATTTCCGCGCGAAGCTCTAGCACACAGCTGCGGCGGTTGGGAGTCCCCGATACGTTATTCAAGAAAAAAGGGCGGACCCGAAGGCCCGCCCAAAATGCATCGGTATAGTATCGAGCGTTATGCATAGAGCCAAGGCTCTGACGCTTTCTGTTTTTTCTCATATGCCGAAATCGACGATTCTTTTTTCAAAGTCAGCCCAATATCATCAAGCCCATTGAGCAGACAATGCTTCTTGAAGGAATCGACTTCAAAAATAATTTTCTCACCGTCAGAATTGGTGATCTCCTGACTTTCGAGATCAACCGTCATGGTTGCGTTGGCACCGCGCTCAGCACCTTCCATCAACTGCTCCAGCTCTTCAGGTGACACTTTAATCAACAAAATGCCGTTCTTGGAGCTGTTATTGTAAAAGATATCGGCGAAATCCGTCGAGATAACGCAGCGAATGCCAAAATCCAGCAACGCCCATGGCGCATGCTCACGGGACGAACCGCAACCAAAATTATGGCCCGCCACCAGGATTTCAGAATTCCGATAAGCTGGTTTGTTGAGAACAAAATCAGGATTTTCTTCACCAGTTTTAGGATCATAGCGGAGTGGGTCAAACAAGTTCTTGCCCAGGCCAGTGCGTGTCAGTGTCTTCAGGAAGCGAGCCGGAATGATTTTATCCGTATCGCAATTGACGATCGGCAAGGGTGCTGCCACAGCGGTGAGTTTTGTGAATTTTTCCATTCTAGCGTCTCCTTACTTGATCAGATCACGAACATCAGCCAGATGACCCGCAATGGCCGCGGCGGCAGCCATCATCGGGCTAACCAAATGGGTCCGACCACCAGGGCCCTGACGGCCCTCGAAATTACGGTTTGACGTCGATGCTGAACGTTCACCTGGCTGCAACATGTCACCATTCATGGCGAGACACATTGAGCACCCTGGCTCACGCCAGTGAAAGCCCGCTTCCTCGAAGATCTTGTCGAGACCCTCTTCCTCGGCCTGCATTTTGACCAAACCGGAACCTGGAACCACCATCGCATAAACCGAGTCGGCAACTTTGTGACCCTTTGCGACGGCAGCCGCAGCCCGCATATCCTCAATCCGCGAATTCGTGCAGGAGCCAATGAAGACCTTATCAACGGCGATATCCGTCATTTTCATGCCTGGCTTAAGGTCCATATATTCAAGAGACCGTTCCATCGCCGAACGACGGTTTGCGTCACTGACCTGTGCAGGATCGGGCACAACCCCCGTGATACCGATCTCGTCCTCAGGACTGGTTCCCCAGGTTACCTGCGGAACGATTTCGGAAACATCGAGTTGGATTTCAGTGTCGTAGGTGGCGCCGACATCGGTAGGTAGTTTACGCCATTGCTCGACGGCCATTTCCCACTGCGCACCTTTCGGGCACTGAGGGCGACCTTTAAGATATTCAAAAGTCTTCTCATCAGGCGCGACAAGCCCCGCGCGGGCACCGGCTTCGATGGTCATATTGCAGACCGTCATACGGCCTTCCATCGACAGTTCTTCAATCGCAGGACCAGCATATTCGATAACGTGTCCAGTGCCACCAGCGGTGCCAATTTTGCCAATGATGGCTAAAACCAGATCCTTGGCCGTGCAGCCCTCGGGCAATGAACCGGTGACCGTTATCCGCATATTTTTAGCCGGGCGTTGGATCAATGTCTGCGTGGCAAGCACATGCTCAACTTCAGACGTTCCAACACCAAAGGCCAATGCACCGAAGGCACCATGGGTTGCCGTATGAGAGTCACCACAAACCAGCGTCACGCCGGGCTGGGTGAAACCCTGCTCCGGGCCGATGACATGCACAATACCCTGGCGTTCATCGTTAATTGAAATATAGGGAAGACCAAATTCAGCGGCATTCGCTTCCAGAACTTCAAGTTGGATACGAGATGCATCATCTTCGATCTCATCCGTACCGCCACGACCTGGCGTTGTTGGCACGTTATGATCTGGCACGCAGAGATTTGCTTCCGGACGCCTCGCCTTCCGGCCAGATTCCCGCAAGCCATCAAATGCCTGTGCACTGGTGATCTCATGAATCAATTGCCGATCGATATAGACAAGACATGTTCCGTCATCTTGCTGATCAACCAGATGACTTTCCCAAATCTTATCGAATAATGTCTTCGGTCCTGACATCACCCCGTCTCCCTTCGTCAAAGTAAAAGCTACCCACGCTCAGGCCGCTAAATCGCTATTTATCTTCGCTGCCTTCAGCCTTGGTTGCCGTCTCTGGAGCAGCCGACTGAACGGCTTCATCGGAAGCAACAGCCACTTGCTCTTTCTTGGCAACCTGATCGGCACCGACCCGGCGCTCAACCTTCTCGGCGATCCGCGCCTTCTTACCACGCAGCTCACGCAGATAATAAAGCTTGGCCCGACGAACAGCGCCGCGGCGCATAACTTCGATCTGCTCGATCCGCGGGGAATAGAGCGGGAATACACGTTCCACCCCTTCGCCGTAGGAAATTTTGCGAACCGTGAAGGCTGAGTTGAGCCCAGAATTTTTGCGCGCGATACACACGCCCTCAAACACCTGGACCCGCTCGCGCGTCCCTTCAACGACCTTAACGTGAACGCGCAGCGTATCGCCGGCGCTAAATTCAGGGACTTCCCGCTCTGCGGTCAGCTTGCTGATCTCTTCTTGTTCCAGCGTTTCGATAATATTCATGGTCTTAATCCTTTATCGCCATATGACGTTCCTGATACCTGTTCCACAGGTCAGGGCGTCGTTCTTGAGTAATCTTTTCGGCAGCCTCACGCCGCCAGTTCTTAATCTTTTCGTGATGCCCGCTCAACAAAAGTTCGGGCACCTTGTGGCCCTGCCAATCGACAGGCCGCGTATAATGGGGATATTCGAGTAACCCCTCTTCAAAACTTTCATCTGTCAGCGACTCTGCTTTGCCGATCACCCCCGGCAACAGCCGGACACAGGCATCAATCAACGTAATCGCCGCAGGTTCGCCACCTGAAAGAACAAAATCACCGAGGCTAACCTGCTCAAGCCCATGTGCATCCAAAACCCGTTCATCAACACCTTCGAAACGTCCACACAAAATGGTGATTTCCGGATCTACCGCCAGCGCCCGAACCCGATCCTGATCGAGCTGTCGCCCCCGCGGCGTTAAATAAATTGGCCTGGTTTTAGAACGCGTGGCCTCCAGCGCATTTCCGACGACATCCGCCCGCATAACCATTCCCGGTCCGCCGCCAAACGGCGCGTCATCGACAGTGGCGTGTTTATCACTGGCGAACTCACGAATATCCGTCGTCTCCAAAGCCCAAAGTCCCTGATCCAGAGCTCTGCCAGCAAGTGAGAAGCCTAGCGGTCCAGGAAACATTTCCGGGAACAAAGTCAAGACTTTGGCAGTCCAGCGAGGCGGCGTCATTGTACCCCCTCCTTATTTTTCGAGCGATGTTCCGGATCATCTTTAGTCACCGGCTCAAGCAATCCCGGCGGCGGATCGATAACAAGTTTTCCAGCCTGCAAATCCACCTGAGGAACGATATCGCGGGTGAATGGCACCAATGTTGTGCCGCCACTGCGTTTGCCGATTTCGAGCATTTCGCCAGCGCCAAATTCCTGCACTGAAAGCACGGAGCCAAGCGACTTACCATCAACGGTTTCAGCCGCAAGACCCACGAGGTCTTCCCAATAGAATTCGTCATCTGCTGGCAACGGCAAAACATCACGCGACACATACAGGCGTGTACCCTGCAACGCTTCCGCAGCGTTACGGTCCATGACACCTTTTATGCGTACCAAGACCAGAGTCTTAGCCATGCGTTTTGCCTCTAGCTCAAACATGCGTTCACCGTCCTCGTCGGTAACCGGCCCGTAGGCCGCGACATCCATAGGTTCTTCCGTGTAGCTGTTAACCTTGATCAGGCCTTGTACGCCATGTGCGCCGGCGATACGGCCGACACAGATGCGGTTAGAGGCGTCATCAAGAGACATTTGCGGAAGACCCATGGTTCAGGACTATTCCTCCCTTTTCTCTTCCTCTTCGGCTGCAGCTTCCTCAGCAGGAGCCTCTTCCGCCGGCGCTTCTTCAGCAGCGGCTTCTTCTACGGCAGGCGCTTCAGCTGCAGGCTCTTCGGCTGCAGCTTCCTCAGCAGGAGCCTCTTCCGCCGACGCTTCTTCAGCAGCGGCTTCCTCTACGGCAGGCGCTTCAGCTTCTGCCGCCGCAGCGGCTGCCGCTGCTTCATCGGCTGCCTGCTTGGCTTCTTCCTGTTCTTTCAGCCGCTCCAATGTCTTGGCGCGCGGCTTGTCCTTTTTGGTCTGCTCACGACGCACCGGCACCGGAATGATGTCGGCAGCACCCAAAAAGCGCGCAACACGATCGCTCGGCGTAGCGCCGTGCGACATCCAATGCCGTACTCGTTCTGCGTCGAATTGAATACGATTGGGGTCTTCGCGTTTGAGCATCGGGTTATAAACACCGATGCGTTCAATATATTTGCCATCACGTGGGCTGCGTGAGTCAGCGACAACAATACGATAGAAGGGCCGCTTTTTTGCGCCGCCCCGGGATAATCTTATTTTAAGTGACATTGGCTATTTGGTTCCTTTTAGTCCTTGATTAATCGTGAATTCGTTACGTCTTTGTTGTTTAAGTAGCTGTAATTCCTGAATTTCTATCTATACCGATCACTTGCCCATCATGCCGGGTAGGCCATGACGCATCATGCCCTTCTGACCAAGCTTGTTCATCCGTTTCATCATCTTGCTCATCTGCTGAAACTGCTTGAGCAGACGATTGACCTCTTGAACTGTTGCCCCCGCGCCGGCGGCAACACGACGGCGGCGCGACCCATTGAACAGTTTCGGATTTTTACGCTCCTTCGGCGTCATCGAGAAAATGATGGCTTCCTGACGGACGAGCGCCTTGTCATCAACATTGGCTGAACCCATCTGCGCCTTGATCTTCTGCGAGCCTGGCAGCATGCCCATGATGCCACCCATACCGCCCATTTTGCGGACCTGACCTAGCTGTTTAGCAAAGTCTTCGAAATCAAACTGACCCTTCTGTATCTTGGCGGCGAGCTTTTCAGCCTCTTCTTCCTCAACACTTTCCGATGCCTTCTCGACCAGCGAGACGACATCGCCCATCCCGAGAATGCGGGAAGCTATCCGTTCCGGATGGAATACTTCGAGTGCATCGAGTTTTTCGCCGGTGCCTAAAAGCTTAATCGGACAACCGGTAACCGCACGGATCGATAGAGCCGCGCCACCACGCGCATCACCATCAATCCGGGTTAGAACGATACCTGTTACATGGAGTTTCTGGTGGAAGGCTTCCGCCGCATGTACGGCATCCTGACCCGTCATCGCATCAGCGACGAACAGCGTCTCCACCGGTTTCGTAATATTATGAACCGAGGCTGCCTCGTCCATCAACTCATCATCGATATGCAGCCGTCCGGCGGTATCCAGCAGAACGACGTCGTAGCCTTCCTTGCGAGCAGTATCCATCGCCCGCTTGGCAATCATTTCCGGCGTTTCAAACGGAACGATCGGGAGCGTGGTGATCCCGGCGTCAGTACCCAATACCTGCAACTGTTGCTGCGCAGCAGGACGGCGCACGTCGAGCGACGCCATCAGTGCCTTTTTTCTAAACTGATCCCGCAGATGAATAGCGACCTTGGCGGTCGATGTCGTTTTACCGGACCCCTGGAGGCCAACCATCATTATTGCCGCCGGCGGGGTTGCCGCGAGATTAATGGCAGACTGATCACCACCCAGCATTTCTGTCAGGTGATCA
>CAJJCG010000107.1 GCA_905182615.1 Alphaproteobacteria bacterium UBA2964
GGCCAGCGGCATAACCGCTGCGCAGCCCATGTCTTCACGTTTCTTGCAAGTGATTGGATCGTCATTGCAGTAGGGCAAAACAATGAACCCCTTATTTACTAACTCTTCAGCAGCTCGCAAAAGCTGCTCGACATCGGGAAACAATGTTTCATCGTCGCCAATAACTTCCAGCTTAATCCAGTTTGTTTCCAAGGCTTCCCGGGCGAGCTCAGCCGTGACCACCGCATCCCTAGCCGTAAAACAACCCGCCGTGTTTGGCAGGAGATGAAACCGATCGCCGAGAAGGTCGTATAGGCCCTCGCCGCCACTATCCTGGCTAACACGGCGTACAGCGACAGTAACAATCTCGGCACCACTCGCCTCAATCGCATCCATCATAATTTGCTGATTAGGGTAGCGCGATGTTCCTATCAGGAAACGTGACGAAAACGTCTTTCCAGCAATCGTAAACTCGTTATTTGCAACCTTGGTATCCATATTTATCCCCCGCGCACAATGTGCACGATTTCCACTTTATCATCGCATTTCATAGAAGTTTGAGCCCAATCAGCGCGAGGCACAACCTCTCCATTGAGCGCAACAGCCACTCCACCTTTACTGCTATCGACGCCATTCTCTTCAAGTAGCTCAATAAGCGTTGAACTACTTAACGGCTTCGATTCACCATTTATGGAGATCCTATCAGTCACTGGAACTTCCTCAACAAAACCTCAAATCCGCCACTAAACATTTGCCGCAACCGGCTTTTCAAAACGATCTAACAGAAATGGTTCAATAGAGCTACCGACCTCACCATTACGTACACAATCACATATCGCCTTTGCCGTCAGCGGTGCCAATAAAATGCCGTTCCGGTGATGTCCCGTCGCAAGGAAAAGGCCTGGTGTTGGTGTTGGCCCTAATATCGGTGCGTCATCCCGGCTTGCAGGGCGCAACCCTGCCCAGCTTTCAACCAAGGGCAAATCGTAAATTCCCGGCAATACATCCCATGCCAGGCGTAACAACTCCATGATGCCCCCAGCCGTAAGTCCGGTATCGAATCCCATCTCCTCGACCGTCGCACCAATGATGAGGCGCCCATTGCTTTTCGGAGCGAGATAGATTGAAGGTACTACGCCGTTGCCCGGCCCCCAAATTACTGTTTCGATCAACGGGAAGCGCGGTTCCATCTGAACGGCAACCATTTGCCCCTTCAAAGGACGGACCGGTGGCCGGCTAATTTCCGGCAAACCAGCCAAATTCCGTGACCAAGCTCCTGCAGCCAAGACGATTGTATCCGTATCAATCCTACCGTCCGCCGTTTCGATGCCAGAAATTCTTCCGCTTGCCGTTGCAACGCCAGTTACCTCGACATTTTCCCGAAGCGTGCCACCAGCCGCTGAAAAGGCCGCACGAAGCGCTTCAGCAACTTTTCGATTATCCACCTGATGATCCAAAGCACTGTATACAGCTCCGCCTACAGCGCGTGCGAGGTGAGGTTCTCGTTTGCGGGTCTCATATCCGCTGAGCCACTCAACGTCGAGGCCGAGGGATTGAAAATACGAAAACCGGTGTTCGAGATGCTCGACATCATCGCGATCAAGCCCAACCACCATTGTGCCTTCTTCTCGGTAATCAACGTCTATCCCGGATACCTTAAAAAGCTCAGCGGCAAACTCCTTCCACATCGCGCGGCTTTCCAACGCCAGCGGAAGCAATGCCTCTTCGCCATGTTCGGCTTCGACCTGCGGCGCCAGCATTCCTGCGGCGGCCCATGTCGCTTCCATACCTGCGGTACCCCTGTCATACACCGTGACGTCCTCGCCCGCCTGTGCGAGGCGCCAGCCGACGCCCAGTCCACAAATACCGCCACCAATTATTGCTATCATCGCAGCAAAAGCTCCAAATTCTCTGGAAGCCATCTTGTAAAACGCTGGGAGAAACCCTGCGTGACGGCTCCCTACGCTGGTTCCAACCA
>CAJJCG010000108.1 GCA_905182615.1 Alphaproteobacteria bacterium UBA2964
AGACTGTCTTATTGCTTTCAGAGAAATCAGACATATTCACCTACTCCCCAATAAAGTTACGGGATCATAGGGCTGATTTAGAAATTGGCGCATCAATATTTTGCGAGATGTTAGGCCTTCTTCTCCGGCTCTTTATATTCCGGCGATAACGGCGTTTTGAATTTCATACCATCAACAATAATCCCTGCAGGACGCTCGCCGGGTTTGAGCCCGACATAACGTTCCAGCGTCGCTTCCGGCAAGGGGCGACCGCCTGGTGTCGCCAGCCACAACCGCAACAGGTGACGTTTGCGTTCAACTTCCGGCCAGTCCTCGTAAAGCGTGCGGCCATGGACGATGACGTGGTTATGCAAAAACTGGATGTCGCCGCGCCGGAAACCAGTCTCATGTTTCAGCTCATCGGCCAGCACATCCATCATGCCGAGGGCGTCCCACTGCGCCTGCGTAAAGCGCGGCAATTCGTCGAACCTCTGGGTCGAGCGGATGTAGAAATTATGCCAGCTGCAGGAGAAATGACCTTCGGCGAAATTAAAGATCGGCAGCTCGAACCACGGATCCTTGCCGGGTGGAATTTCATTACGGCGGTCGCGGTACCACGGCTTGACCAACTCCGCGACAAGATCAGGGCGGCGCTTGAGCATTTCATTGTAGATACCCACCGAACTGGCGATCGAACTAATGCCGCCTGCCTTAGCAGGGTGCAGACAAAGCAACCCGACGATGTCGCAGGAATCCGAGTGATAGTTGAGATAGGCGCTGGTGTGATAAGCGCGGCTGGAAGCGCCCTCACGTGTTGGGCCGGTGAGATCATAAACATGACCAAGCAGATGCCCGTGATGGTTCTGAGATACCGCCTGCCCCATGCGGAGTCCAATGCCCCAATAGGCCGAGGCGGATTCCGTAATATCATAGCGTTCGACAGGAACTCCGCGTAGCAGCGAGACGCCCCTGCCCTCCATCAGCTGCTGCTTCATGGCGGTGAGCTTGGTATCGAGTGTCGGCAGAGGAAAGTCGGCGACGGTGATGTCCTTGATCTCAAGGCCCCGCCGTTTGACGCCTGCAACCGCTGAATCGATTTCGGCAATCTCTCCCGCCGTCAGATCAAACCGCCAGCTCTTATCTTGTTCGAGCTGTTCACCGTGCCAAGCGGCAGGGTCAGCGACAGGCTGCATCGCTTTCGCCGGTTCGCGCGTCGTCGCTAAGGGTGTCAAGACTTCAGGGGATACAGTCGCCATGGGTACAAACCTTCCTAGAGCTTCAAGAGCTTCCGGACATTACCATTCAGCATCTTCTTACGATCTTCGAGACAGAAGTTAAGCTGTTCAGCCCAGTCTTTAGCTGGCTGGTTTTCTACAAACGGATAATCGACCGAGAACATGATCCGATCCATGCCCATTTCCTGAACCGTACACAGCAAAGCCGGGTTCGAAAAATTGCCGCTGGTAGTGATGTGGAAATGTGCTTCAAATATTTCGCGGAATGACCGGGTCTGCGCATTTTCTACCCGAGACAGCGCCTGATTCACCCGCCATAGCAGGAACGGTAGTGCTTCCCCCATATGGCCAAGAATCATCTGCAGCTTGGGATGTTTATCAAACACACCGGACAGCACCATGCGGATCGCCTGCGTCGCGGTCTCAACCGTATAGCCCCAGCCTGCCGTCGCGAAAGCCGGGAAGTCATCAAGATAATCTTCGTAATAGGCCTTTACGACATCATCATGCGGGAAACCGGGATGCAGATAGACCGGCACATCCAGCGCTTCAGCACGGGCATAGATCGGCCAGTATTCCTTGCCATCACAGAACTTGCCATTGGTCAGGCCATGAATCATCGCGCCCTTGAACCCAAGTTCCTTTACACAGCGTTCCAGCTCATCAGCCGCGGATTCAGGGTGCGCTGTCGCTAACGCGGCAAAGGCAGCAAATCGATCAGGGTTGGCCTGCACCGTCGCGTAGAGCTTGTCATTGGCTTCCTTGGCAAGACCCGGGCCGGTTTCAGCATCAAGCCGCTGTGCCGATGGCGCACCATGGCTGAGCACCTGAATATCGATTCCCGCTGAATCCATCTCCTTGAGGCGTAACTCACCGAGATCATAAAGCCGATCCAGCAACGGGCCCCGCCGCGTTGAATTTCGACCCTTGAACGTGTCGGTGATCACGGTGTCCCAGTAA
This sequence comes from Alphaproteobacteria bacterium UBA2964, assembly GCA_905182615.1. Lineage (GTDB taxonomy): Bacteria > Pseudomonadota > Alphaproteobacteria > MPNO01 > UBA2964 > UBA2964. The sequence continues at coordinate 2,175 of CAJJCG010000108.1, forward strand.
TGCTCCTCAAGAGCTATAATTTCGATGCCTGTTGCTGTCGCCATTGTTCTTGTCCTTATCCCTGTATGCCAATTCTTGTACCCGATTTTAGGCGCTCGCCACGAGCAAGTCTATCGATGCACCGATCTGCCGCCCCTATCTAGAAAAATTTTTTCGGCATGCGATCATCATTTGAACCAAGCAAGGCGAGGCAAATGAAACACTTAATTATCCAACAAACTGCCATCGGTATAGCGATTGCCATGATGGCCGGGCCCACGATGGCCGACGAGGTTGCCAATTTCTATAAAGGCCGCAACGTCACCATGATCATCGGTTCTGGCGCCGGTGGCGGGTATGACACCTATTCCCGCGTGCTTGGCCGCCATATGGGCCGCCACATTCCGGGCAATCCGAATATCGTGCCGCAGAATATGCGAGGCGGTGGTTCAATCAAGGCGGCGAACTATATCTATAATGTTGCCGCCAAGAACGGTGCCGTGTTTGCCGCCGTGTTTAACACCCTGCCCTTCGCGCCCATTGTCGGTAAAAAAGGGCCGAAATTTGATATTCACAAGATGGCCTGGATCGGCAGTATCGGTAAGCATCAAAACATCTGCGCCACCTGGCACACCAGCAAGACCAAAACTCTGCAAGACGCGCAGAACATGGAAACCATTGTCGCCGGCACTGGTGCCACCAGTAACGCAGCCGTCTATCCGCGCTTGCTCAACCAGACACTCGGCACCAAATTCAAGGTCGTGTTGGGGTATAAATCGTCAGGCGCCAAGCTTGCCGTGACAAACGGTGAGGTCGCCGGGATTTGCGGCACGTCCTATCAGACATTACTGGCTTCAGCCCCGACCTGGTTCTCCGAAAACAAGCTCAATATCATCGCGCAGATCGGGCTCAAGCCACATCCTGATTTAAAGGGCGCACCGATGGTGATCGATATGATCACCGACAAGGCGCAGAAGGACCTGCTGACCTTCCTGATGTTGCCACAGGACATGGGGCGTCCTTACACAGCAGCCCCGGGCTTGCCAAAAGCGCGACTTGCCGCACTACGCAACGCATTCGCCGCGACCATGAAGGATCCCAAGTTCTTGGCCGATGCGAAACGGACACGACTGATTGTCGAACCGATCAGCCATACGGCTATGACAGCACTGGTCACGCGTATGTCAAAGATGTCAAAATCAACCATCAATTCAGCCGCCAAGCTGCTGGTGAAAAAGAAGAAGAAGAAAAAGTCATAAGGAGAGCCATCTTTGGCCTTTGATGATCTAAAACAGCAACCGCCGCGCGCCAGCCTTAACCCCGACCGTGTCGAGGAATTTGAGGCTTACGCAGCGGCGGCGCTTGACCTTTCCAAGGCAGCAGCCGCCAGCTGCCGTACCGTTTTAGATATCGAGTTTGGCGACGACTACTATCAAAAGCTCGATCTCTATCTGCCCGACGAAGCGGCCCTGGCGGACCATGAAGGTAGTGTACCGGTAATCCTGTTCTGCCACGGTGGTGGCTGGAATTTCGGCTATAAAGAATGGAACGGCTTTATGGCACCGGCGCTGATCGATTTGCCAACGATCTTTGTTTCTGTATCCTACCGGCTCGCCCCAGAACACAAGTTTCCCGCCGCACTCGAAGACGTCCTCGCAGGGCTCAGCTGGGTTTTCAACAATATTGCCGATCACGGCGGCGATCCAAACCGTCTGTTCATGGGCGGCTGGTCTGCCGGCGGCACGCTCGCCGCCCTCGCCACCGTCCGACGGGACCTTTACCCGAATTACGGTTTACCGGACGACGTCATCAAAGCCTGTGTCGCGACCAGCACGCCCTATGACCACCGCGTCAATAACCCAGTACCCGGCAGCACCACAGAACGGTTACAGCGCCAGCTTTTTACCCGTCCGGAACAGGTCGCAGAAACTAGCGCCATTGCCTATATTGAAGGGCTCACGACGCCGTTCTTTATCTCCCATGGCGAAAAAGATTTTCCGCATGTCATGGCGACCAGCCAATTGATGCATGATGCCCTGGCGGCACAGGGCACACCGGTCGAATATTCTGTGATTCCATCATTCGATCATTATCAAAACAATCTCGATCAAGGTCGGCGTGGCAATGAGTGGGTGGAGACTGTGCGGCGCATGATACTAGAGATAGCGCGCTAGTTTCCCACGCGGTGTGAGCATTATTTCTGGAGAACGAGATTACCTATGTTAAAGCCGGTGAAGGCCGTGACTTCAAATGAAAAAGCGACCATGCTTTTGTGAAGGTTTCGGCGGCAGACTCTTGTGGGTCGCTCAGCGTGACCGAGGATAACCTGACCACAGAGTTCGTCCTGCCAGCCCATAAGCATGCAGAAAATGCCGAGACATTCTACATTGTTAATGGTGAGGTCGAATTCATTGTCGGCGGCGAAATAATTATCGCGACAGAGGGTGACACGGTGCAGGTCCCACCCGAAACGCCCCACACAGCCCGTTGCTTCAAATCGACCAAGATCCTGATATTGTTCCAGCCCGAGAGATTAGAGAATTAATTCTCCGCCTATGAACAAATGAGCACCGAGGACTTCGCCGATTACAAGAAGCTCAAAGCCGTTGATCTAGAGCACGACGATATTGCGCTCTGAGGTTTGACGGGCGGGGTTTTACTTCAAGCTGTTTACTTCAAACTACCGAACAGCTCAAATGTGCGCGCGTGCGCCGTCGCTGCGGCACCTCCAAAATAATGATCAACCCGCTCGGTATGCGCAAAGGCGTGACCCGCATCATATTCATGAACGGTGATATTTGAGTTCGACGATAATGCCATCTTGATCCCCTCAAGAATTTCCAGTGACACGTGCTCGTCACTAGTACCGGCATGAACGATGGTCGGGCAGTGGATGTTTTGCCTTTCATCGAGAAACTCTTGAATTTGTGTGCCGTAATAGACAACCGCCGCATTGATCTCCAGCCGCGTTGCCGACAGATAGGTCAGCGTGCCGCCGGTGCAAAAACCGGTGACACCGATCTTGCCATTACATTCCGGCAGGGATTTTAAATACGCAATGGTCGCAGCGATATCGGCGACTGCCTTATCGTGATCAATCAGCCCACGATATTCAAAGCCCTTTTGCCGCTGCGCCGGAACCGCAAAATCTGCCTCGAAATTACGTTCGAGCCGCCAGAACATTTCCGGTGCCGCAACGCAGTAACCCTGCGCGGCAAACAAATCCACAGTATCTTTGATCCAACGGGTCACACCAAAGATTTCATGTAACAGGACAATACCCGGTCCAGTCGCGGACTCCGGCATCGCGACATAAGCACCAAACTCGCTACCATCGGCTTCCGGGTAATCAGGATTTGAAATGGTGACCGGTAGGGAAATCTCTGCCACGTCTTTTTCCTCGGTTATCTCAGCCAGCCTTTAGGACTGCCCGCCGCTGCAATTGATGTTGTCGCCGGTGATAAAGCTCGCATCATCTGATGCCAGAAAGGCCACAGCAGCAGCTTGTTCTTCCGGCGTGCCACGACGCTGTATGGATTGCTGCGACCGAATATCCGCGCCCATCTCCTTGCGGTACGCATCTCCCTCTTCCTGCTCCAGCTCTTCCGCCATAACACCGGGACTTATTTGCAGGCGCGATGTTACACGATCCGGAATATCCGTGCCGCCGGGCGACACTGTATTGACCCGAATTCCATATCGGCCATATTCCATAGACAGCACCTTACCGAGGGCCAGAATGCCACCCTTACTTGAAGCGTACGGCGCCCGGTAGAGCCCGCGCACCGATTGCGAACCGAGGTTAATAATACAGCCGCCCTCTTGCTCCATCATGATTGGCAACACGGCATTACAGCCCCACAACGTCGGCAGCAAAGACCGCTCAAGCTCTTGATGTATCTCTTCTTCGTTATAAAGATGGAACGGCTTCATCCAGATCGTGCCGCCGACGTTATTGACCAGCACATCAATCCGGCCATAGGCCTCGATCGCCGCTGCCATCATATCCTGTGCACTGGACAAGGTGCTGAGATCGACTAGTACCTTGAGCGCCTCAACGTCGTTATCCTGCAGATCCTTCACCGTCTGGCTGGCACCTTCATCGACACGATCCGCAACGATAATCTTGCCGCCTTCCTGACCGAGCCGGCGGGCAACCGCCCGGCCAATGCCCTGACCAGCACCGGTAACGACACAAACCTTATCCTGTAACCGGCGCGCGCCAGTAGCTTTTGGGTCGAGTTCGTCAGCCATTTTCAACTCCCTTGTTTACAAGACAATTACATAGACGTGTGGGCAATACCCTTCTTGACCTTCATCGGCTCATCCGGCGCTTCACTGAACGTCATGTCCCGCGGCAAAACAAACGACGCTGACCGAACGGCCTGCGTGTCTTCATCGAGCCCGGGCGGGCGCTTCCCGTCGTCCAGACCCATCGCCGATTTATACAGCACATTGCGCGCCATGATGATGGCATTGTCAGTGGAAACCAAATTCTCGCGCGACCGATCACACACCTCGCCCATGCTTTCCTGCAATGACGCATCCTGCATGGCGATACCCTTAACGCCACTGGAGGATTGCCCCGCCTTCTGGGCCTCACGGTCCATCATATAGTCATTGTCTTTATTGACGGCCGGGCGGTAGGTCCCCGGAATCAAATCAACATGCAGCCCGCCACCTTCCTGCATGATGCCGAGTTCCTTCACATTCAGCGGCCGCGACGGATGATAGGAGAACGTCCACGCAAAGCAGTTCTCATCGTCGATTGGCACCCAGGCATGACCATTCAATGGATTATCACCATAGGGCGGCACAATCGTGTACCAGGGCATAATCCACGGCGTGACCCGCCAGTAATATTTCTTGTCTTCAGCATTGCGGCGAACACCGATATGTAGACCGCAGGACGATTCAACGACCTCAAACTTTGGCGCTAGATCAGACAAATGATAGTCCGAGCCCTTGGAGCCGTGATGCAGCGGATCACTGCGCAGCTCACCCGCATGCAAGAACGCGACATGGCTCGAATCGATGCCGCCTTCGAGCGCCTGCAGATAATTGCATTGCTCCCAACGCTTGGTATGAAAGCGCTGGTTATCCGGCACCGTCGTCCATTCAAAGGCGGGCTCCGGCGGCTTCTCCTCTGGCGGCCCCATATAGGTCCAAATGATGCCGCCCCGCTCAATACAGGGATAAGACGTCAGTTTTATAGATTGGCAATAACCGCTCTCTGCCGGTTCGGAGGGTACTTCCAGACACTGGCCAGTGACGTCATATTTCCAGCCATGATAGGGACAGCGCAGGCCGCCCTCTTCATTGCGGCCAAACCACAACGAGACACGCCGGTGGGCACAAAACTCTTCGATAAGGCCGAGTTTGCCCTCACTGTCGCGAAAGGCGATCAGGCTCTCGGAAAGTAGTTTGACACGGACTGGCGCACCACCGTTTTCCGCGACTTCTTCCGACAACAGAAACGGTATCCAGTAGCGCCGAAACAGCTTGCCCATCTGGCTACCGGGGCCAGTTTTCGTCACTAGTTTATTACGTTCTTCGGTCAGCACGTCTTGCTATTCCTTTTGTGCAGGGCAGTCATAATTTCTTGTTTACTCTCAGTCCGGTTTTAGCGCGAGGCCCGACCCGGGCACAATGGGTGGTTACGACTTAGCCTGTATTTAGCGGGAATTTTATCACCGTACCAGTTGATGCCGCTGGCGCCCCACCTATCCGGGGGACGGCATTCATATAGCCAAGGATGGGCTATCAGAGCGCTGAGATGGTGCGCGCATACCCTCGAACATCTCGCTTAATCAGACTGCAGCATGGTGATGTTTCAGCAGCTTCTCAACGAAGCCATTGATACCATTGAGCGCGGCAAAACTCCACTCGGCCCTTTTCGCGAACCGGCCGATCAGGTTATCGTCGTGGCATCGGGAAACGAAGTCATTTAACCACCGTCATAAACACCAGAAAGCCCTCTCATCATGCTGATCACCGCCAATAACATTTCCGTAAATTACCAGATAGATGGCCCCGAAGATGCGCCGGTACTGGTCTTTAGCAATTCGCTCGCGACGTCGCTTGCCATGTGGAACGATCAGGTTGACCGTTTAAAGGATCGATATCGTATCCTGCGCTATGACAATCGCGGTCATGGCGCGACGCCCACCCCCGACATGGAAGGTCCCTATAGTATCGAGTTGATGGCCCGCGACCTTCTTGGTCTGCTCGATGCGCTCAATATCGAAAAGGTATCATTTTGTGGCTTATCAAAGGGCGGGATGATTGGCCAATGGCTCGGCATCAATGCCTCAAATCGGGTGAGCAAGTTGGTTCTGTCTAATACGGCGTCATACTTTCCCAATAAAGAAATGTGGCGTGAGAGAATAGGCATGGCGACCAATGATGGCATTTCCGCGATCGCGGAAGCGTCGATAAGCCGATGGTTTACGCCGCTCTATCTCGAACGCGCCGATACCGTGGAAACCGTGAGCTTTGTCCGTGACTTTATTCTGGAAACGCAGCTCGACGGCTATCTTGCATCGAGCGTTGCGATTCGCGATATGGATTTCCGCGCAGAGCTTTCCCAGATCGATGTCCCGACGATGGTCGTTATCGGTGAAAAAGACCCGGCAACAATTCCGGAATATGGTGAATTGATTGCTGACAGCATTCCGGGGGCAAAGGCCTTTGTCGTTCCCGACGCGGCCCATCTGTCAAATATCGAACAACCAGAAATATTTACAAACGCGCTGACAGAATTTCTTCAGGGATAATTGTCGCCTGTCAGGGCTCTGTTCAGGCGGCTTTTTCTATCCGGTAACGCCGAGAGACAGCGAGTCCGAACAGCCCCAAGGACAAAATACCAAGAGGCGCGGCTGCTTATAGCAACGGCAGTGATATTTATTCGATGGTTTCTTCTTTGCGAACACTAGAAAGAAGGGAAGAGCGCATAAGCCAAGCTTTAGCCTTAGTTGGATTTTCGGAATTGTCCCGTAATTCATTTTGATTCGCCTTGATAACCTCGGGATCGGATTCTTCGATACGCTTTTTGTTCTCAATCGTGACGCTTTGTAGAAATTCTGTCGCCAACTTGTGGCGCTGGCGATGATAGCGTTCAAAAACGTTTGCCTCTGCACGGCCAAACCAAACATCCCCGATTTTTTTCGTAATGTTCATACAATCGTGGATGCCGGTATTCAGCCCCAGCCCACCCAAGGGATTAT
>CAJJCG010000109.1 GCA_905182615.1 Alphaproteobacteria bacterium UBA2964
GCGATTATTCGCAATGAGGAGAAGCCTAAAATCAAGTTGATGGAGCGCTGGACACTAACCGAAGCGCAGGCCGAAGCGATCCTCAATATGCGGTTGCGCTCGTTGAGAAAGCTTGAAGAGATCGAAATTCGTGAAGAAATCGAAGGTCTCGAGACAGAACAAAAAGCACTCAAGAAACTTCTCGGCGATAAGGAAGCGCGTTGGAAAACGATCGCCGAAGAGATTGCGGACATCCGCAAGCGCTTCGGTAAAAAGACGGACCTTGGAAAACGCCGTACGGAAATCGGTGAAGCGCCGAGCGCGACGGTAGTTTCAATCAGCGCGATGATTGAGAAAGAGCCTATCACCGTTATCTGTTCTCAAATGGGTTGGATCAGGGCAGCCAAGGGTCATGTCGAAGATCTATCGTCTCTCAAGTTCAAAGAGGGTGACCGCTTCCGTTTTGCGCTTCATGCTCAGACGACCGACAAACTGCTGATGTTTGGGACCAACGGCCGGTTCTACACAATCGGTTGTGACAAATTGCCTGGTGGCCGCGGCAATGGGGAGCCGGTCAGGATGATGACGGGCCTCGGTAACGATCATGACGTTATTGATCTCTTGATCCACGTCGAGGGGCGCAAATTACTGGTCGCGGCATCGGATGGCCGTGGCTTTATCGTACCGGAAAATGATGTCGTTGCGCAGACCAAAGGCGGAAAGCAGGTCCTGAATGTTTCAGGTGATGTTGAAGCACGCGTCTGTTCAATTGTCCCGGACGCGGCGGATCACATTGCCGCTGTTGGAGATAATCACAAGCTCATTATTTTCCCGATTGGTGAGGTCTCTGAAATGACCCGAGGTCGTGGCATGCGCCTGCAGGTGTACAAGGATGGTGGGTTGTCCGATGCCAAAGCGTTCACCCTTGCGGGAGGGGTGAGTTGGCGGAGCGGCGAACGGACCCGCACGGATACTGATTTGATCCTCTATATCGGGAAACGGGCGCAGGCGGGACGCCTTGCACCCAAGGGCTTCCCGCGTTCCAATAAGTTTACCTGACAACGCGCTGAAATTTATGTAGGCACTCGCCAGCTTCGTCCGCACCATTGACCGTTTTAGTGACGCGGTAGGGCGGGCGACCTCCTGGCTGACCTTGGCTGTGTTCCTCATCACCTTCAGTGTGGTGGATCTACGATACGTTTTCTCATTGGGTTGGGTTTGGATGCAGGAATCCTACGTCTGGCTGTACAGTTTCGTGTTTATGCTGGGGGCGGGCTATACGCTTCTGGATAACGGCCATGTCCGGGTCGATATTTTTTATTGTCCAAATTCTGATGAATATAAGGCTTAGGTCGATTTGTTCGGATCGCTCCTGCTGCTTCTGCCTGTTGTTTGTCTGACTTTTTTGGTAGCTGGGAATATGTGATCAAGAGTTGGGCTGGCTTGAGGAATCTCGCGAGGCGAGCGGGCTCCCCGGATTGTTTCTTCGCAAGACAGTGCTCTGGCGTTTCCTTGAGTTTTGCCATACTGGGGTCGCTGCTTGATGTTTTTGATTTCAACCTGCTTCTTGGGGCGGTGCCGTCACGTTTCATCGGAGTGATGACCAATGAGGTGCTGGTCGCAGTGCCGCTATTTGTCTTTATGGGGGTGCTGCTGGAACGGTCGCGTATCGCTGAGCAGCTCCTGGAGACAATGGGGCTCATGTTTGGTCGGCTGCGCGGTGGGTTTGGTATTTGGGTAATCGCCGTTGGTACTGTCCTGGCGGCATCGACTGGGATTGTCGGCTGACGATGGTGCTCCTGAGCCTGCCGGTGATTCTCAAGGCGGGGTATACCCAAAACTTGCGACCGGGACGATCTGCGCCTCGGGAACGCTGAGACAGGTTATTCCACCTTCCATCGTGCTGATCTTGCTGGGCGATATCTTGCTGGGGACCAATACACAGGCACAGCTCGCCAGGGGCAACTTCGCCCCCGATCCAGTGTCGGTGGTTGATCTGTTCGTGGGGGCTTTTAGTCCCGGGCTGCTTCTGGTTGGTTGGTACGTCGCGTGGATTTTATTTAAGGGGCTGGTCGATCCAAAAACTTGTCCGGCTCTGGTTGACGAAACGGGGCGGCCAGATGATATGACACGTCGGATTTTTCAAGTCCTATTGCCGCCGCCGATCCAGATTATATTGGTTCTGGAGTCAATTCAGGTAGGCACGGCGACACCAACTGAATCGGCTGCTGTCGGTGCCGTGTGGGCGATGGTCCTCGCAGCGGGACGCGGTCAGTTTAACCTGGATATTCTTCGTGAGGTTATGCGGTCGACGTTGAGTATTAGTTCGATGGTATTTGTTATCCTTCTCGGAGCGTCGATCTTTTCCCTGACATTCAGAGGGTTCGGTGGCGACGACATGGTCGGCGAAATTCTGAAAGACATCCCCGGTGGGGCGTTCGGCGAGATGTTTTCCGTCATGGCGCTAATGTTCGTAATGGGATTTTTTCTCGATTTTATCGAGATCATTTTTATCGTCGTGCCGATCGTTGGACCGGTCCTGCTGGGGATGGGGTTGGACCCGGTTTGGTTCGGGGTGATGATCGCCATCAATCTGCAGACTAGTTGCTTGACACCGCCGTTTGGTTTCGCGCTGTTCTGTTTACGGGGCGTTGCCTCGGCGAGCGTGACGACGATGGATATCTATCGGGGGATCATACCGTTGTGATCATTCAGATCATCGGGCTGGGGATTGTCGCCTATTGGCCGGGTCTTGCGACGTGGTTACCAAAACAAATCTTTGGTTAGTGGGTCACGACCATCAGTAATCCACCCATCACCGCGACATTGTTGCAGAACGTATAGAGCGCCCGGTTACGCTCCGCCCAGTCGTCTTTTTTGTTCCAGAAATCGTGATACAGCACGTTCGCAAAAATGGTGAAGGCGATCAGAATACCGGCCCCAATTTGTGCCTGATAATCGATCAGTACCGCGGTGCCGCCAATCAACATCATTCCAAACCCGCCAGCGAGCGAGAGCTTAGCTAGGGGAACCCCCCGATTGGCGAGGCGCTTAGAATGTTCTTCGAAACGGGGTAAGGCCGTAAAACATCGGTATAGAAACAGAAAGGCGATCATCGCATGGGCGAGGATCTGCAGGGCAGTGTGATCAGCGTGAAACATTTGGCCTCACATAAAAAGGGAACCGGCGGGTTTTTCCGCGGGCTCCTTATTATTATTGTTATCGCTAAAACTCATAATATTGGACGTGTACGCTAGGTGGAGTGTCCTGGCGATGTCGCCCCGATTCAAAGAGGTGGTCATAACGCGGCGCGATTTGCCATCGGTATCGACTAAATTGTGATGATATTCGGTCAGATGGCGTTTGCCGATTTTCCAGAGTTCTTCAAACTCGATCGAGAGCGATGATTCGTTCTTAACTCCCTGCAAACCGTTATCAAGAATATTAACGCCCCAACGGTGAACGACGTTGTCGCGTTCCGTCGGATTCTTTCCGGCACCCTGGTTAAAACTGAAACTGAGGGCATTTGGATGCTCATCGCTTGGATCGTTTTTGATCCAGGCCGTCGGGAATTTTTTCGGTTTGACTGTGTGTTCTGCGAAGGAACGCCGCAAGGCTGAGCCAAGAGGGACGTTTTCAGATTTACTCTGGGCTTGCTTAAATCGAAGACCGGAGTTGGCAGTCGCGGCGGTGGTTGCGCCGATAGTAGTACCGGTCAAGCCGGCCATAAAGTCGCGCCTTTCCATCGTCTCAACATACCCCCGTATTTTATCCAACCTTTTTCTGAGAAAAGATGGTATCGGGGTTAGCTTTTGTCCGCAACAATATGCGGCAACCTTACAATGCTACAGCGTTTTCCAGCCGTCTGGTGTTAGCCCTTCAAGCGGACGAAACCGTGTTTTGTAGGACATCTTGGGGCTCTCTTCGATCCAATAGCCTAAATAGACATGTGGTAGGTCGTTTGCTTCAGCTTGTTTGATAAGCCAAAGAACCATGTAGGTGCCCAGACTGCGCTTGTCGAGCTCCGGATCGAACAGGCTATAGACTGCGGACATGGCGTCCATCTGGCGATCGGCGAGCATGACAGCAACCAGCGACCCTTCGGGGTCGCGGAATTCAATAATGCGGGTATCAATCGGGCTATCCTCAATCATCGCCCGGAAGTCCCGAAAACTCATACTCGACATTTCGCCACCGGAATGTCGTGACCGTTGGTAGCGCGTAAACAGGCGGTACTGTTCCATGGTGGCATGACCTGCCATGTCGCGTGTCGTTAAGTCCGCATTGCGGTTAGTTATGCGCCGGAATGAACGTGACCAGTCAAAATCCTCTACCCGAATGCGTACTGGCACGCAGGCTGTGCAGCCAGGGCAGGCGGGCCGATAGGCGAGGCTATGACTGCGTCGAAACCCAGCGCGCGAAAGGTTGTCATAGAGCTTCATCGCATTCGGTGTCGCGAGATCGGTGACTACTTTGCGCTCCACGCGACCGGGAATATAAGGGCACGGCAGAGCGCGCGTTCCCATAAAAAATCGGTGCGGACGGAGTTCAACAGGCCGGTTCATCGGTGATCATCTAACATCAGACATAATGCGACACCATAAATCGCTGGATGTTCACGTCAAGCGAGCATGTAAGCTCGTGTGGGCGTCTTTCACCGAATACGCGGCCCGGTTCAGTCTTGCTTGGGAGCAGCGGGTGCCGGCTTCTTCTTTTTGGCTGCCCGACGGGCTGTTGTCTCTGCCGCCTTTTTAACCGCGGCTGCTTTTTCAGAAACTTTACGGCGAAGAAGCAGGATACTTATGCGACGGTTACGAGGGGATTTAGTGTCATCGGGCAGCAGGGGATCAAGAGAGGCGCGCTGACGATATCCGGTCAGGGAAATAGCCCGGTATGTGCCAGAATGCGGTGGCTTGCCGTCTTTAGCGACCTTCTTGATGATAATAACGTCGTCCATGGAGCCCTCCGCTGTTTATCTGTTTGCGTTAGCCGACGGACGGTAATTCGTCGACCGCTTCCTCTACTTCGTAGAAGGAGGGGCGAACATCGCTCATAAGTGACTTGCGAGCGAGCTCGACACAGACTGCTCGAGCATGACCAACGAGATAGGCGAGAATACCGCCTTCATGCAGGAGAAATATTGACTATCAGCGTCATATTTGGCTGTTAGTGTCGTAGCGAGAGGACCGCAAAAACCGTATTCGACAAAGACGCCGAGGAACGTCCCAACCAGCGCACCACCGATCGCAGCGCCGACAATGATGACAACCTCGAAGGGTTGCCATAGGACAAAAAGCTTGCCACCCATGGCAACGTAACCGCCGAGAACCCAGGCAAACACCATAACGATGCCAATTATCACAAACATATTCGGACCTCAGACATACTCTTCACCAGGGTTGATGGTTAAGATAGCCCATTTGGGTTAAGAATCAGTTAATCCGTCGAAGCCTATTTATAAGTAAAATCAATAGTTTAAGATAAAAAATACGGTAAACGAGATAGGTTAATGCGGCTCTTGACGTGAGCGGGCGCGCACGACAGTTTAGCGGCCATCTTAAGCTGGAGAGTATTTAATGGCAGAGAACGTAAAAACCGCTGATGAACTACAAACGCGGTTGGTGGCTAATCATTTTAATGAATGGATGGGCCTTAAAATCGTGGATCTCGACGAAGAAAAAATCGAGATCACGATGACTTGGCGTGAGGAGATGATCTCCAACCCTAAGGCGCGGGTTACTCATGGTGGTATCCTTGGTGCGCTGGTCGATGTTACTGCCGATTTTATGATTGCTGCCAAACTCGGTGCCCCGGCGCCGACAGTTGATATGCGGGTCGATTATCATCGCGCGGCGATGCCTGGCGATCTGAAAGCTGTTGGCCGTATCATCCGTATCGGCGGCACATTCTCGACCGCGGAAGCGGAAGTCTTTGATGGTGATGGCAAATTGGTTGCCAGTGGCCGTGGGCTTTATTTCTCCGGTGCGCTCAAAAAATAGAGGAACTCCGGAATTTCAGGGCCGTGCTTTTGACATCTCCCGAGCACCACGCCATGATTGGAAGAATGCAATTAATGACGAGTGAGACCCTTAAATGACCCTCGACCCACGAGAATTCCGGAATACAGTTGGCTGCTTTGCAACGGGGGTCACCGTTATTACGACGCTGGATGCCAGTGGCACGCCTATCGGTTTGACAGCGAACTCATTTACCTCGGTATCCCTCGACCCAGCGATGGTTCTGTTCTGCCTCGACCGGAAGGTTGTGAGCTTCGAGTCTTTCGTGGTCGGTAAGCCATTCGCCGTGAATATCCTGGCAGCGGATCAGATAGATGTTTCCAATCGCTTCGCTAAGAGCGGCCCCGATAAATGGGACGGATTCAATTTCGATGTCTGGGGTACCAGCGTGCCGATTATCCCCGGCTGTCTCGCCAATCTCGAATGCCGCGGCGACTCGATCATGGATGGCGGAGATCATGTCATCGTCATCGGTGAAGTCGAACGCATGGCTTCAGCGGGTGAAGACGTTAAAGCATTGCTCTATTATCGCGGCGGTTATAACGAAGTCGCGACCTAGCGATCCCTGGCTGGATGCAACTCCAGATTTTTAGACCCTTCCTGCATTGTTATATAGCCGCCATCGCGCCAGCGTTTGGCGAGGTCTTTGTAGTGCGATGAGAAGCAGTTGCCTGATTGTCCGGGAGCGATGATGTAACGGCTCTCGGCGGGATTTGCGAGATCATAAACCCCACGATAGCCCGCACCATGCACGCTAGCAAAAGGATGGCGGGGGTCACGAATGCGCGTACTGCCGCGATTGACGGTATAGGGCCCGCCATCTGAGGGCAGCCGGACATTGAAAAATTTTCCGATCACCGGAATACGGCCCAACACCAGGTGATCGAATTTCGCGAAATGTGCGTCGCCCCATTTCCACTCTTCCTGATCGGTACCGTAGGTGTTGGCGAGAGATTTAAGCGCGGCAATAAGAGAACGGCGCAAAATTTTGCTGCAGGGTTCAACCTGTTTGGTGCCGGTGTCATCGCACCATTTGATCTTGCTGCTGAGGATTCGTTTGACGGTCAGAGGCCTTAGCCCCCAATAGCCGCGAAAACTCTTCCCCAGCTCATCGCGAAACAGTTGCCGGTTTAGTTCTTTTAGCCAGGCGAGAAAGATCAGTGGCTCTGAGGTATCACGCGCCATCTTGTGGTCCCAGCGTTTTAGCCGGTCAAGCACGGCGGTCGTCGCTGGTGTGCGCGGCGATTGTTTGAGCATCAACGGCAGCAGGTCTTGTGCCATTGCTGAGACTGAATCCTGCTGAAGCAGTGACATGCTCGCCATTGTCTGCTGCGCGGCGGTGTCGAGTTGTTGGTCTATCCGTTTGGCGCGGTACCCAGGCGCACGGTAATTCCCCAGCGGATAGCGATAGGTTGCTGTGGGTACCGGATTATTCGCGTTGGCTATTTTGCCAGAAGGTGGATTGTAGAGTTGCGGCAAGTGGTCGAACGGGATGTAGCCTTGCCAATCTGCTTCGCCGGCTGATCCGTCTGCCGGAATCAGACCGCTCTTTGGTTTTCGGATCGGGACGCGGCCGGGCGCGATAAGACCGATATTCCCGGCTCTGTCGGCGTAACTGATGTTCATGTGTGGTGAATGCCAATTACGGAGGGCCGTCTTGAAGGATGCCCAGTCTTTGGCGTGGTTAATGCCGTAGAGTGCGGCGGCTGTCTTATCGATGGCGGCGACAGCGGAAGTCTGTAGGGACATGACCTTGCCCGGTCCTGCGAGATGAGCGAGGGCTGGGTTGTGATCCGACAGAACCGGCCCATGACGTGTCGTCCGAATTTTGAGCGTGACGTCCAGTTTGTCCTTAACTGTGATGCTCTCAGTGATAACGGTGAAGGGCTCATACCCGTCAGGAGTTAAATACTGGCTTTCATTTTCGGGGTTCAGCTTCTCGATAAACAAATCCTGCACATCGGTCTCTGCCGCTGTAACGCCCCAGGCAATTTTTCCGTTTTGGCCAAGGATGGTAAAGGGCAGACCGGGGACCGTTGCGCCGGTTAGCGTCCGTTCAGGCGTCGTGATCTTGGCAAGATACCACAAGGCAGGTGTACGGAACCGCAGATGTGGATCGTTGGCTAGCATTGGTTTACCCGTCTTGGTCCGCGAGCCGGATAGCACCCAGCTATTCGAAGCCGAGCTGACCGCCAGCGCCGATGGCACATCGCCAAACAAGGTTGCAAAGCTGCGAGGACCGTCTGATGGGTAGGGCGGCAACAGGGTTTCAACGGCGGCGTCAGTCAGTGTCTTGCGCAGCTGAGCGCGCAGGATTTCGGTGCGCGAATTTTGTGACAAAAATATCGCCATCATGCGACCCCAGACCAGTGAGTCGCCAACCGTCCAGGGTTCTGGTCTGTAGCGTAGGAGGTAGAACTCAACCGGCCAGGCACGGCTCCAGTTGTCTCGGTGTTCACTGAGCCATGCATTAACGCCTTTGGTATAGGCGGTCAGGGCCGCCTGGGTATTCGCATCGAGATGTCTGTATGATGCTTTCGCCAATCGGTGCAGCCCAAGGGTGCGCATATAGCGGTCAGTGTTGAGCGTAGCCTCGCCGAGAATTTCTGAGAGCTGTCCCGCACCAAGTCGTCTCTGAAAATCCATCTGCCACAAACGGTCCTGTGCATGGGCAACCCCGAGCGTGAAATAGGCGTCATGGTCAGAGGCGGCGTTGATATACGGCACGCCGTTCTGATCGCGGGCGATTTCGGTTTTGGCCTGTAAACCAGGCAGCTTCATCGCGCCATCGGTAACGGGTAGAGAGGTCTGCAGCCACGCCCAGCCAGCAGTGACAATCACTATTACTGTTACGAGAAGAACGGCGCTGCCGCGTCCAAGCCATTTACCAACCATGATGGCAGTATGTTATCTGGTGATAGAGGGCTTAAGCTAGCTTCTTTGCTGTCTCTAGCGCTGCGTAAGTCAGGATGCCATTAGCGCCAGCACGTTTGAACGCCAGCAAGGCTTCATCCATTACCCGTTCACCATCAACCAGACCTTGTTGGCCGGCAACTTTGAGCATCGCGTATTCACCGCTGACTTGATAGGCGAAGGTCGGCATCGAAAACGCCTCTTTCACCCGTTGTAAGATATCGAGATAGAAAAGGCCGGGCTTGACCATCACCATATCGGCGCCCTCTTGGATATCGAGGGCGACTTCCCGTAGCGCCTCATCCGAATTGGCCGAGTCCATCTGATAGGTCTTCTTGTCGCCGCCGCCGAGATTAGGGGCGGAGCCCACCGCATCACGGAACGGGCCGTAAAGTGCCGATGCATATTTCGCGGCATAGGCCATGATACGAACGTTCTGAAATCCTTCGGCATCAAGCGCAGTCCGGATCGCGCCAACCCGACCATCCATCATATCGCTGGGGGCGATGACATCGCAGCCTGCTCTGGCCTGAACTACCGCTTGTTTGCACAGCACGTCGAGCGTTTCGTCATTGACGATATAGCCATCGCGTAGCAACCCGTCATGGCCATGGCTGGTGAAAGGGTCGAGCGCGACATCACACATTATACCGATACCGTCATGGGCTTCCTTCACCGCAGCGACAGCCCGGCAAACCAGATTGTCAGCGTTATAGGCCTCTTCCGCTTCGTCGGTTTTCTTCGCCGCGTCTACTACCGGGAATACAGTGATAAGAGGAATACCAACAGATTTTGCTTCGCCGACATCTTTTACAAGTTCATCGATCGATAAGCGCGCAGTACCGGGCAGGGTCGGGATATCGATCCGCGCCTCATCACCGTCATGCACGAAGACTGGCCAGATTAGATCATTGGCTGAAAGCTGGTTTTCGGCGACCAGGCGACGGGTCCAGTCGTCATAGCGGTTGCGCCGCATACGCGTAGTTGGAAATCCGGGTTTTGGCATCGTTGAATCCGTTGTCGATAAATTAGCCCGCGTCGAGCGCCTGACTAAGGTCGGCAATAATATCGTCAATATGTTCGATACCGATCGAGAGCCGGATATAACCTTCTGTCACACCCGAGGCGATTTGTTCTTCTGCGCTGAGCTGTGAATGTGTTGTCGTCGCCGGGTGAATCGCCAGGCTTCTGGCGTCTCCGATATTGGCGACGTGATAAAACATTTGCAGGGCCTCGATGAACTTTTTGCCGCCTTCGCCGCCGCTGGCCACTTCAAAGCCGACGAGCGATCCATAGCCTCCTATCAGATATTTATCAGCGCGGGCACGGGCTTCGCCATCCATCACGCCGGGGAAGATTACATTGCTGACCTTGTCATGGCTGGAGAGAAACTCGGCAACCTTGATAGCATTCTCGCAATGGCGCTCCATCCGCAGCGGTAAAGTCTCCATGCCCTGAATGAACTGAAATGCGTTCATCGGGCTCATGGCGGCACCGATATCCCGCAGCTGGGTTACCCGCGCCTTGATGATATAGGCAATCGGGCCCATTGGTTTGACTGCTTCTACCCAGACTGCGCCGTGATAGCTCGGATCAGGTTGGTTGAGCATTGGGAAGCGGTCGGCATTGGCTTCCCAGTCAAAATTACCACCATCGACGATGACGCCCCCGATAGACGTGCCGTGTCCGCCGATGAACTTGGTCGTCGAATGCATTACGATCGCCGCGCCGTGGTCGAACGGACGGCACAGGATTGGTGCAGCGGTATTGTCTATGATCAACGGCACGCCAAGTTCTCGGCCAATCGCGGCTACCTCGGCGATGGGGAATACCTGGAGTTTCGGGTTGGGCAAGGTTTCTGCGAAATAGCATCTCGTCTTGTCATCGGTTGCGGCCCGGAACGCCTCAGGGTCCGTCGGGTCGACGAAGCGGCATTCGATCCCCATCGTGCTGAGTGTATTCTGCAACAGGTTCCAGGTTCCACCATAGAGATCAGTGGAGCTCACAATATTGTCGCCGGCATGGGTAATGTTGGTGATCGCCAGAAAAGCAGCGGACTGACCTGAACTGACGGCGAGGGCGGCAACACCGCCTTCAAGGGCGGCGACACGCTTCTCCAACACATCGGTCGTCGGATTCATAATCCGGGTATAGATGTTGCCGAATTCCTGCAAACCAAACAGTTTGGCCGCGTGATCCGTGCTATCGAACTGAAAAGAGCTTGTTTGATAGATCGGCACGGCAACGGCATTTGTCGTGTCGTCTTTACGCCATCCAGCATGTAGCGCGATGGTTTCCGAATGTTTGCTGTTAGTCATTGTCGACCCCTTGAATTAACATTGCCGGCATATTCCACGAAATCGGCGCAACGCAAAACCTATTTTTTGGAAAACGACTCTCGAACATTGTCAGAACGGATTGCCATATACCCCAATCCGGCGGCCCCAAGCGTGAATAGGATCGACATCACATAGAACCCGGCGCCAATATCGCCGCCCGCTAAATCGATGGCGAACCCGGCAAGGGGCGGCACAATGGTCGCACCGACCCGGTTACCTGTCGTTCGTAGCCCGACGCTTAACCCGAACTGCCTGACCGGCACACTTTTCGACAGCAACATAAGGATATAAGCCATGCCGAGCCCGACACCGGCACCAAACAAAACAGTGCTGAGAGTGAGGCCGGGAAGGCCTTCAAAGATCGGCACAATCGCATTGCCAATGGCAGAGAGCAGGATCATCACAATCACGATCCAGTGCGGCGCGAGGTATTTACGGGCCTGTTCTGTTGGCAGGGCGGTAATGCCCGCGATCAGGAAGGCGGTGCCGGTGATCAACCCAATGACACGGCCTTCATAACCGATGGATTCCATATAGATCGACATGAAATTCATCCGAACCTGGATCAAACCGTTCATAAACAGCGATGCCATGACGACAAAGGCGACGGACGGGATTAAGAACAGACGGAAGGCTTCTTGATAATCGATCAGTCGCGGCCACAGATCACGCAGGCGCGGGCGTTCCTTTGGCGTGGTGATCGTTTGGGGTACCGGCATTAGGGCGACGGAAATCCACAAGGCGATGTTACAGACGGCGATGATGCCAAACCCTGCCCACGCACCGCCAATTGGGGTGGCTTGGCCCACATCCCATGCCCATCCGGCAAGTGGTGGCGTAAAAAAATTGGCGACGTTGGAGACAGCGGTGAACCGGCCCATATGTTTCGGCGAGCCTCTGGTGAGCTGGCCGATTTGGGTTTGGGCGCCGATCCAGCCGATGGTGTGCAGAAACCCTGTCAGGAGCTGCAGGATAATAATGAGAACAAGCTGGATGGCGAGGACAGAACTCAGCCACGGCACCAGTGGGTAGAGCAGGGAAAGCGCGACACTAATACCGGTGCACCAGATCATCACCCGGCGGACACCGAGCCGGTCGAGGACGGCGCCACTATGGATCGAGAAGATTGCGGCCAATGCCGAACGGGCGCCGGCGGCGATGCCGATCATGGTCGCTGACATGCCGAGACTGATCAGACACCATAGCGGCACAATCAGCTGGATCATCGGCAGGATACCGATGCTGATAAAAGCCGTCGAATAGGACGTGAATTCCGCCTTGAAGGTGAGCTCCGGCGTATCGGAATCGTTGTCTGTTGGCGTCGTGTTCGTCAAATGTGAATGCCTTTAGGGGCCGTCCAACCTTCGATAAGGCGCGGCGTTTGGTTTGCCTACCATACACGATAGGATTATCATAATGCTTAGAGATCGAAGTTAAATTTTCGCGAGCGAGGTTCCTGATGTCGATAACGGTAACGCCACTTTCGGATGCGATAGGTGCCGCCATAACGGATGTGGACCTCAGCGAGGAAGTTGACGCTGAAACAGTTGCGGCGATCAAGCAGGCTTGGCTCGACAATATTATCATCGTCTTCCCTGGTCAGGATATTACCGATGATGAGCAGGAAATTTTCTGCCGGAATTTTGGTGAGCTCGAACTTGTCCGCACAACGACCTCAATCGACAAGGATCATCCGAGCATCATGATGATTACCAATGTCAAAGACAGCGGTAAGCCAACGGCGCTCGAAGATGGCGAGATGATGTTTCACTATGATCAGTGCTATTACGAGCAACCCAGTATGGGATCGACCCTCTATGCCATTGAGATCCCCGACGAGGGCGGCAACACATTATTTGCGAGCTGTATTAAAGCCTATGACGCGTTGTCGGATGACTGGAAACAGCGCATCGAAGGGCTCAGAGCCCTGAATTATTATGATTATGCGCGCAATCCGACCATGCGCCCCGATGACGTTAATCCCGATGTCCCGCAATGGACCCATCCGGTGGTTCGGGTCCATCCCGAAACCGGCAAGAAAGCGATCTATGTAAATCGGCTGATGAGCATTCTCATCGAAGGACTGTCGGCCGAAGAGAGCGATGAAATACTCAATTTTCTGTTCGACCATATCGAGAAGCCGGAGTTCGTTTATGAACATGTCTGGACAGTCGGCGATATGATGATGTGGGACAACCGCTGTAGCGTGCATGCGCGGACATATTTTTCGCCCAAAAAAAGACGCATGATGCGCCGGGTGACGGTTCGTGATGCGATCCCTTTTGCGGCGGCATGAAGCGTTAATTCTGGAGACGATGTCGTGGCAAACACTCTGACGACGGAACAGCTTAATCACTATAACCGTGAAGGCTATTGCTTTCCGTTTGACGCGTTCCCTCCCAAAACCGCGCAGGCCTATCATCAGAAGTTGCTCGATTTTGAGCAGGAGATTGGTCAAGACCCCTTGAATGTTCTGCGCATCAAGTCGCATCTCGTGGTGCCGTGGCTGGTTGAGATGGCGAGCACGCCCGCGATCCTTGATGTTGTCGAAGACATCATCGGCCCCGACATCATGCTGTATCTCAGCGCGTTATGGGCCAAACCGGCGAATGACACGCATTATGTGTCTTGGCATCAGGATTCTACTTACTTTGGTCTCGACCCCCATGACGAGGTAACGGTGTGGACAGCGCTCACCCCCAGCACTGTCGAGAGCGGCTGCATTCGGGTTTTGCCCGGCAGCCACACCCAACCCGACATGACCCATGTCGAGACCCGAGATCCGCAGAATATGCTGTCACGCGGCCAGGCTATTATGGAGATCGATGACAACCGGGCTGCCTATATGGAGCTGCAGCCGGGACAATTCTCGATCCATCACGAACGTATGGTGCATGGTTCAGAGCCCAATAGGTCAGACCTGTCGCGGGTCGGGATCTCCTTTATGTTTATTCCAACCCATGTGACATCGACCATTGGCCGCAAAGGCGCGATCCTGTTGCGCGGCGAAGACAAATATAATCACTGGAATGCTGATCCGGTGCCACGTTTCAATAATGACCCGGTGTCGCTGGATGTTCTTAAGGCCTTTCAGGACTCGTATCGTGACCCCAGCCTGGGAACTGAGGCTGAACGGGGGGCAGGACAAAATTAAGCTCGCGCCAAATTGACTCGCTGAATCCAGGAACCGCGACTATACTTTTTTATGAATGCGAAACACCAGCGGCGGCGTCTTACTTGTGTCCTGGTTAGCACGGCAATTGCCACCTTCGCCCTTCTATGGCGTCGGAGAACGCTGACCCCGGCGTAACGGCGTGTGATAGGCTGGCCTCATTACCGTATGACAGTAATGCTGATGCTCCGTCGGTGCAGGGTTTCGAGTCACAATCTGCGTGCTAGCATAGCGCCAAAGTGCAAAGAGGAAAGCAGTCATGGAAACACGCAGGATTGGCGGCGAAAGTGGCTTTGATATCACCATCGTCGGGCTCGGCTGTAATGCCTTTGGCCGGCGCATTGACCAAGACGCCGCGACCAAGGTTATCAACGGTGCGCTTGATGCCGGGATTACCTTCTTTGATACGGCGGAAGGCTACGGCAATGGGTTGTCGGAGGTTTATATCGGCAATGCGCTGAAGGGCCGCCGCGATCAGGTCACGCTGGCCACCAAGGTTGGCTACAACATGCTGCATGTTAAGGGAAAGGGCAAAGGCTCGCCGGAGAACATCCGGGTCGCGATTGATCTCAGTCTGGAAAATCTCCAAACCGATTATGTTGAGCTCTATCAACTGCACCGACCCGATCCGTCAACGCCGATTGAAGACACGCTGGGCACGTTTAATGACCTGCGTAATGAAGGCAAAATCCGGCTATTTGGTTGTTCAAATTACTCAGCGGCACAGATGGCAGAGGCCGTTGCGGCGGCGGATGCGGCAGGTTATCAGGGCTTCGTCACGGCGCAGAACAGATGGAGTGTGCTGAACCGCGATATTGAGAAAGACCTTACACCGGTTTGCACGACAAACAATGTCGGTGTCCTGCCGTTCTATCCGCTGGAGATGGGTCTACTGACCGGCAAATACCGGCGAGGTGAGGGCGCGCCAGCAGGGACACGTCTCGATGGAGATGCACGGCTCAGCAGTGCCGATTTTGACCAGCTCGAAGCTTTGGAGAATTTCGCCACATCACGCGGCCATGATCTGCTGACCCTGTCGGTTTCCTGGCTCGCCTCGCAAAAGGTCACGGTTAGCGTTATTGCCGGCGCAACGCGCTATGAACAGATGGCCCAGAACGCGGCAGCAGCTTCGTGGAAAATGACCGAACAAGAATTAGCGGAGATCGACAAGATCGCGGGCATTGGCTGAAACCAAACGCGTATCTCTTTTATCTTTTCATTGCCAGACTTGATCCGGCAATCCAGTCTTATGGATATCTGGAGACCTGGGTCACGCCCGGGTATGACGGATTAAATTGTTTTAGAAGTCAGGCCATTTTGCGACGGCGCATGTAACCGAGACCGAGCAGACCTAAGCCGAAGACAGCCAGTGAACCGGGCTCAGATACTGCTACATCGGATGTTACATATTTAGCGTCGTCCAACCCGGTCGAAATCCATACGGGGTCGGGTCAGGGCATAAGGTTCACCCGTCAGATTTTAAAACGCAGCGGAACTATCGCGGTTTAGGGCGATCCGCTAGCGATATTTGATGGTTTACGTCCGGCGTGTTTTGACCGGCACCGCCTGCAGGCCGAGCCAGGCGAGGCAGCTTTCCGTTAGGTCCTCGATCAACGCTTCGCCGGTTTCCTGACCGGTGATGTCTTTCATCCGGTGATGCAGCACGTCATTGGCCCAAAGGCTGTGCATGAGCTGTAGCGCGAAATCGATGGCGCGGCCGGGGTCGGTGGGTGAGTTGATCTCGCGTTTTCGCGCCAGCATCACCGGGCGCAATCGGTCGCGAACCTCGCCCCATACTCGGGCATAGCGGGCATGGAAATCCGCATCGACACCGCTGCGTTGGATAAACACCCGGGTTAGCTCGCGGCGTTGTCCGGCGAACAGGAATAATGCCCGCACGCTTTGCCTTACGACGGTTTCCAGTGAGGCCTTTTCGGCGCGGGCGAGGTCGCCAAGAAAATCGATACGCTGAATCAGCAGGGCGCATTGCTGGTCGTGGATGTGGAGGAACAGGCTCTCCTTATCCTTGAACCGGGCATAAAACGAACCGACAGAACAGCGGGCGCGGCTGACAATATCGTTGACCGTGGTGCCGTCATAGCCGCGCGCGGCGAACAGGGTTTCTGCTGCCTCGACGATACGCGTCAGGCTTTCACGGCTGCGGCTTTGTTGCGGCGCGCGGCCGTGATCCCGGTCGAGATCGATAGTATCCGGCATGTCAGGCCGGTTCTACTCGGCAGCCGCGACGTCGGGTTCACCAATATGACGCAGCTTGGGCATCACCTCTTCGGCGAACATCTGCATGCTCTTCTTAGTGTGCTCATGATCCAGCGTCGCGAACTGCCCCATGATGACGAGATTGCCGTAGCCCATCTGCTCCTGATAGCTCTCGAGCTTCTCAGAAACGGAGGACGGGCTGCCGCAGATGAACATGCCGTTCTCCATCAGCATTTCAATACTGAGATACTGTTCGCGGAACTTCATCTTGTTTTCCATGATCATTTTGTAGGAATTGATCGAGGAATAGCCCGGTGGCATGCGGTACTCGGTTGGCGCTAGCACGAACTTGTTGAAGAAGTTTTCGATATGCGGTCGCGCCTCTTCTATGGCCTTCTTATCGGTTTCCGCGACATAGAGCGGTAACGCCCAGCCGAGCTGATCCGGCTGACACTTATAGCCATATTCATCGCATTTATCCGAATAGGCGTTCATGTTCCGGACCACGTTCTGGATCGGGCTAAAGGTCATCAGCATGGTGTATTTGCGATCTGGGTGTGAGGCCCAATCCTTAGTCTCGGTGGAGCCTTGCGACGGAATCCAGATCGGCGGATGCGGTTTTTGATAGGGGAGCGGCCACATGTTCACATATTGAAAGCGGTAGTATTTGCCTTCAAATGCGGTCGGGCCGGGCTGGGTCCAGGCCTGCAGGATCAAATCATGCGCTTCATGGAATTTTGCCAGCGAGCTCGATGGGTTGACCATGTAGGAATGATATTCGCAGCCAATGCCGCGTACGAAACCAGCAATCAAACGGCCGCCGGTGACGTTATCAATCATCGCATATTCTTCGGCGATGGAGAGTGGGTTTTCGGTCAGCGGCAGCGCACGGCCGAGGACACAAATCTTGGCGTTCTCGGTGCGGCGTGACAGGGCGCCGGCGATCACGCTGGGCTGTGGCATGATGCCGTAGGCGGTCTGATGATGTTCGTTGACGCAGATGCCGTCAAAGCCCAGCTCATCGGCATATTCCAGTTCGTCGAGATAGCGGTTGTAGAGCTTGTGGCCTTCCTTAGGGTCGTAATTGGCGTTGGAGAAATTGATCCAGGCAGTGTCCTTGATGGCATCAAGGTCGACCGCGCTATAGGGCATCAGATGGAAAAATGAAAATCGCATTTGCTGGTCCCCCAGTTAAGTCTTTGATGTGTTGGCTGCGACCCCGGCGAGGAAATCATCGAGCTTTTCCTGGTGGGGTAGATGGCCGCATTCGGGAATGATCCGCAGTTCTGATCCGGTAATCGCTTCCTTGTAGGCTTCGCCGTAAACCGGTGGGAAGATATTGTCGCTCTGGCCCCAGATCAGCATGGTCGGCACTTTTACGCGGTGCAGCCATTTGATCAAATCAGGGTTATGGAAGCGCGGGTTCCAGGACAGCTTGCCGGTGGTGAAATAGTTTTTGAGCTGAACGTCTTTTTGTTCTTCGGTCAGGTCGGCCGCCGCCGCGATGCGGGCCTCGGCCATCTCCTGGTTAAAGAACATCTTGCGGGCAGCTTCCTCGTTGCTCCACATAAAGATATCGCCCATCGGGACGCCCACGACATTGACCCCCGCAGCGGAGACCAAGGTGAGGGTCTTGATGCGGTCGGTACTGCGGACAGCGACTTCACTGGCGATCCAGCCACCCAGTGAATTGCCGACGAGATGAACGTCGGTCAGGTCGAGTTGTTCCATAAAATCGAGATAAAAATAGGCCATATCCGAAATGTTATCGAGCCACTCGGGGTTATCGCTGTTGCCGAAACCAGGATGGCTTGGCGCGATGACGTCATAGCGCTCGGCCAGCGCATCGAGATAGGGTGCCCAGGCGCTAATGCCACCAGCACCATGTAAGAATAGCAGCGTCTCGCCATTGCCGCCGCGCCGCACTTCTGTAGCACAGCCATTGATATCGATTGTCTCAGCCTTGTGATCGGCCATTCTATTGATCTCCCACTTTAGCTTCCGGTTCTTGAGCCCCAAAACAGAATAGTTATTCTAATTTAAGCGCATATCGCAGATAGCATCAAGTGTCGGTAATTCTATAAAAGATTCAATTTTTTAGAGCTATAGCGTCGGGGTCATAGTGAGTTTTCTTTACGAATAACTGAGACACTCGGTCACGTCTTGCCCCTTATTGGGCTGCGTCACTAGGATGGCGCGGAATTTAGACTCGGTGGGCAAATTGGCAGATGTCGGGTCAGCTATATTGAGGAAATATAATGGATACATTGCAGGAAGAACTTAGGTCATACGAGGACGAGAAGCCATTTTTGGCTAATCCGTTTCTAGATTGGGCTGAAGGCGAGGGCGTGCCGATTATCGAAGATTTCGGTATCCATCTGCCTGACGTAGCGGTCAAGAAGTGGGACCGGTTCGGTTGTAATGGTGGCTTTGCCCATCTCAAAGGACGCGGCGACTGGTTGTCGGTCTTTGTGCTGGAGCTCGAGCCCGGTGGATCAACATCACCGCAACAGCACATGTTTGAAGAGGTCGTTTACTGCCTTTCCGGTCAGGGCAGCACTCAGGTTGAAACTGCAGACGGCACCAAGCATAGCTTTGAATGGGGGCAGGGCAGTCTGTTCGCCCTGCCACTGAATGCCAAGTATCAGCATTTCAATGGCTCCGGTCAGGAAGCCGCACGTCTGTCATCGACTAACAACATGCCGATGATCATGAACGTGTTCCATGATCACAAATTTGTCTTTGAAAACCCGTTTCGCTTCCCGGCACGGGAAGGCACTGCGGATTACTATTCCGGTGAAGGCACGTTCATTCCGAAGCGTCCCGG
Source organism: Alphaproteobacteria bacterium UBA2964 (assembly GCA_905182615.1). Classification (GTDB taxonomy): domain Bacteria; phylum Pseudomonadota; class Alphaproteobacteria; order MPNO01; family UBA2964; genus UBA2964. The sequence continues at coordinate 19,465 of CAJJCG010000109.1, forward strand.
TCGTCATATGTGGGAAACCAATTTCATTCCCGATTTGCAGACCTTTGAGCTGCAAAAATGGGAAGCGCGTGGCGCTGGTGGGTCGAACATGATGTTCGTCCTCGCGGATGGCGCGATGCACGCACATATGTCGGAAATGCCGGTTGGTACCTACAAGAAAGGACATCGTCACGGCGCCGACTTTCATGTCAGCTGCGTCACCGGCCATGGTTATTCACTGCTTTGGTATGATGGAGAAGACGATTTCACCCGCGTCGACTGGAAGCACGGCACCGTGTTCGCCCCGCCGGATATGATGTTCCATCAGCATTTCAATGCCGCTGCTACACCGAGCCGTTATCTCGCGATTGCCTGTGGTGGTCTGCGCTATCCGTTGATGGAAGAGAAACGCCGAATTTTCATGGGCATGGATGTCGATGTGAACAAAGGTGGCGCCCAGATCGAATATAAAAATCAGGACCCGCGCGTCCATGAGATGTTCCTCGAAGCGATGAAACAGGTCGGTGTCGATTCCGGCATGGGCAAGTTCATCGATGAGTCCCAGTTCAAATAGATTTCGAATTAAGCGCCGTAAAAAACGAAAAGAAGCGCTAACCTAAGACCGGCGGGGCCCTAATGGGCT
>CAJJCG010000110.1 GCA_905182615.1 Alphaproteobacteria bacterium UBA2964
CCGCATTCTGCTCCTAATTCTTTGCGATATGGGGCTTATTTATAAAACCGAAGGCGATAATGGCAAATCAATCGCCTACCAAAGACATATTTTCAGCTTGGTGCCGGAATCCGCACCAGAGACTGTCACGTTGCAACCAGACAAAATATCCGTTGCGACGTACAAGTAGCGTTAATGTCGTTTCCGTATTTGGTTGGCCCGACTGACCCCTTTCACCCCTACACTGGCTCCCATCTCTCGGCGGGCCACCGAGTGGCGTGAACGCTTTCCGTCCGACGACAATCTCCGGATCGTAATCTGCTGGCAGGGCAATCCTGGTTACCGGGCAGATGCCAATTTTTTAATCCCACTAGAGGCTTTTTCACCCGTTACGACGCACCCTGATATCCAATTGATCAACTTACAGCAAGGAGACGCTATAAAGGATCTCGCCCGCCAGTCTTGGGGATCAGATGTCATATCATTGGGAAATGATATCGGTAATGACGGCGCCTATTTCAATTCCACCGAGATCTTAAGCTCAGTCGACCTTGCTGATCACCTCGGATACCGCAATGGCCTATTTCGGCGGCACTCTCGGTGTTGAGACGTGGCTCGCCCTCGCCTTCGTCCTTGATTGGCGCTGGGGTCTTAGCGACACAGATACAAATTGGTACCCCTCAATAAAACTTTACCACCAACCCCCGCATGGCGACTGATCTGAACGCGATCAATGTTAAGCTCTGAGATATTGAAGACGGGATTCGGGATCGCGAGCGTGACCTCGAATTCAACAAGCGGTTCATCACCTGTACCCGCGCCGTTTATAAAACTAACGACCGGCGGGCTGAATTAAAATATCAGGTTAACGAGTTTCTCGGAGGGTCTATTACCGAAGAAAAGTCCTGCCCGACTTATTAGCAGGTTATTCTTTGCTACTGTCTTCTTTGCCCTGGAAGTCGAGCGAGACCGAGTTCATGCAAAAGCGCTGATATGTCGGCGATGGACCATCGGGAAAGACGTGCCCAAGATGAGCATCACATTTCGAGCAGACCACCTCGGTTCGTTTCATAAACATTGCGCCGTCCTCGCGCAGCTCGACAGCTTCCTTGGACAGCGGCGCAAAAAAGCTAGGCCAGCCGGTACCCGAATCAAACTTAGTTTCAGAATCGAACAGCCGATTGGCGCAACAGGAGCATGTAAATGTTCCAACACCCTTGAAATCGTTGTATTGGCCCCCAAAGGGCCGTTCGGTGCCCGCCTCACGGCAGACATGAAACTGTTCCGGCGTTAGTTCAGCACGCCACTCATCATCGGATTTTTCAATCTTGTCTGTCATCTATCTTACTCCACTATGCCAAATCGGATGCTGCCGTAAATAACCAGGCAGATCAATCATCGCCCTTCACCCGCCCGCGATTGCTCTTGATGTTGCTATGACGGCGTTTGCTGTCAAGGCGTCTCTTCTTCACGCCTTTGCTAACACGTGTCGGCCGCCGAAACTTCTGCCGATGCAGGGCGGCTCGCAACATTGCAGATAGCCGTTCAATCGCATCTTCGCGATTGCGTTCCTGAGAGCGAAAGCGCTGCGCGGTTATCACGATCACCCCGGCTTGCGTCATCCGCTGACCGGCAATCCCACGTAGTCGTGTCAATACATCTGGAGCAATCACGTCGCAAGTGGCGGCGTCGAAACGCAACTGCGCCGCTGACGACACCTTGTTGACGTTCTGTCCACCGGGCCCAGACGCGCGAATATAGCTAAACGCCAACGCCTCCACCGGAATCACAATTGACCCAATTTCGATATCCTGAACTGCCATTTAATCCAACCTGCGCCCCTAGCGCCCTGCGTCACCGAGATCTATAACCAACCATGCAATTTTTCCAACCCTTAGGTGCGTGGTTCGATTCCCTGCCGGGTGCGATCCGGGCCGGGTTCTGGATCACCTGTGCCGGTGCCTGTTTTACCAGCATGATGACAATCGCCCGCACATTATCGCCTGAACTCTCAATCCTGGTTATCGTCTTCTTCCGGGCGACCTTTGGGCTGATGTTTCTGCTGCCGACCGCGTTTTCCAATGGCGGTGCCCGGCTACGAACCAAGAAAATGCCGATGTATGCCATCCGTGGCATTTCAGCTTATCTCAGCGTCACCTTCTTCTTTCTAGCCGCGACCTATATTCCGCTCGGCGACATTGCCGCCATCGGCTTTACCCGACCCGTCTTTGCCTGTATTGCCGCCATCCTGATCCTCGGTGAACTAGCCCGTACCCGCCGCTGGATCGCGATTGGCATCGGCGTTGTCGGCGCCCTGATCGTCGTCCGCCCCGGGTTGCAGGAGCTCAATCTCGGCATCATCTTCGCGGTCACCGCCGTTTTGTTAAGCGTCTGCAATTCAATCATGATCAAGTATCTGTCGCGGACGGAACATCCCGACAGTATCGCCATCTACCAAGCGGTCTTTGTCGCACCTTATGCTTTAGCGGTCGCGGTGTTTGTCTGGAAAACACCGAATTTGGAGCAATTCGCCTGGCTAATTTTAATTGGAGCTTTTGGCGCGCTAACACAGCGCGCCTTGGCACGTTCCTTTCATGCGGCTGATGCAACCGTGGTTATCACGCTGGACTTTATCCGCCTGCCGGTCGCGGCCTTCATTGGGCTTGCTGTATTTGGTGAGTGGCCAGCAATCTGGGTATGGATCGGCAGCATCGTGATCGTAGCGTCCTCCTTCCTACTAACCAAGAAGGAAGTGGACGACAAAGAGGTCAACAAACCGACGACCGACGCGCCGAGCTAGATCAGATTACGCACGTCTTTCGTAGTGACTGTCGATATAGCTATCGACGATCTGCTGGAATTCTTCGGCGATCCCGGGCCCTCGCAAAGTCATCGCCTTTTCGCCATCGATAAAGACCGGCGCCGCTGGTTCTTCACCTGTTCCCGGCAGACTGATCCCGATATTGGCGTGCTTGCTTTCACCCGGCCCATTAACGATGCAGCCCATGACTGCGACGTCCATATCCTCAACACCGTCATATTTCTCACGCCATTCCGGCATCTGCTCACGAATGTACCCTTGAATTTTGCTGGTCAGATCCTGAAACACCGTGCTGGTCGTCCGGCCACAGCCCGGACATGACGTAACAAGCGGCAAGAACGAGCGCAGCCCCATCGTCTGGAGCATTTCCTGGGCAACGATCACCTCGCGGGAACGATCCCCGCCAGGTTCTGGTGTTAACGAGACCCGAATGGTGTCGCCAATTCCCTGCTGCATTAGAACCGCCATACCCGCAGTCGACGCAACGATGCCCTTTGAGCCCATACCAGCTTCAGTCAGGCCAAGATGCAGCGCATAATTACAGCGTTGGGCTAGTTCTTCGTAAACCGCTATCAAATCCTGCACTTCCGAAACCTTGCAGGAGATAATGACTTTCTCCGGCCCCATGCCAAGATCATAGGCGCGTTCCGCTGACAGCAATGCGGACTGGATCATTGCCTCCCGGGTTATTTCCGTCGCTTCACGCGGCTTATCTGAATTTGCGTTCTCATCCATTAAGTGTGTGAGTAATTCCTGATCAAGACTGCCCCAGTTCACACCGATACGCACGGGGCGATCATATTTCAGTGCGACCTCAATCATCGTCGAGAACTGCAGATCCCGCTTTTCACGAAAACCAACATTGCCAGGATTGATCCGGTACTTCGCCAAGGCCTCGGCGCAATCCGGATATTTGGTCAGCAGCTGGTGGCCTATATAGTGAAAATCGCCAACCAGCGGAACATCAACACCCTGCCTGGCCAGCGCGTCACGAATATGCGGTACAGCAGCCGCAGCTTCTTCACGATCCACGGTAATACGAACGATTTCCGATCCCGCCTTGGCGAGTTGGGTAACCTGTTCTGTCGTCGACACGATATCGGCCGTATCGGTGTTGGTCATCGATTGCACGACGACCGGGAAATCACCGCCAATGGTGACATTTCCGACTTTAACCGGCACGCTTTCGCGGCGCTGAATACTGTTAATTCGTTTCGTCATTACTTAATCCGCCTGAACCAAAACTATGCTGTGATAGATGTCAGTATGATGACATCTGTTTCAAGCCCTTACATAGCGGGAATAAAACAAAAACGGTAGCGCGACGTCATTCCGCCGCGGCGTGCGCTTCGTCCTGGGCTTCCATATCAACAAGATCGATAGCCACGGTGGTCTCGGCGAGCATTCCCCAACTTCTGATCCACTCGTAAGACCGTTCCAGCTCCTCAGCTGGAATGGGGCCCGGTTTCTGGACAATCAACCGGCTTGCCTGCAAATCATCAACCGTCAGAACCAGCCCAATCTCTGGGTCGAGATCCTTATAATAATCGATGAAGTAATGCATATAGCTTTGCTTGTCGGCATTAATCCGCCGCACGGCCTCAGTGACTGCGCGATTAAAGGCCGCGTATGTTTCAACATCGACGGAGTCAGACACGACCTCGGTACCATGGAAGGACGCCGCTGCGAGAACCCGGCAGCCCTGCTTTTCCGCCAGCGAGATGTAGGGCTCCGTCAGACAGGCCCCATCATAGTCACCACGGAGTAGCGCGTCATACTGACGACGCGACCCGTTGGGTGTTTTGCAAGTCTTAATCTGATCGCGCGGCAGAAAACCTTCCAGCATCAACAATGCCAAAAAATGTGTGCCGAAATAATAGGGCAACCCCACGACCTTGCCGGCCATTTGTTGCGGCGTGTAGGCAGTTGAGTTCGGCGGTACGACCAGCGCGCCAAAAGCAACAATTGCGCGACGGCCAACCTGTCGTCCACCGGTATCGGAATCCTGAACACGGCAGTAATTACCCCATTCGCAGGCGTTATACATATCGGCCTTGCCCTGCTCGAACAGCTTGCCGTGGCTGGCAAACGGGTCGACACCGATGGGACTATTCACATCTTTCTGAGTTCCCGGCTTCGGCCCCGCATCACGGTCCGCCCAGGCCACTTCAATGCCTTCGACCTTGAACAGCCCTTCGTCATAGGCGACAAGTTCGGGCAGGCCCTGAAAGGGGGCTGTACTTTCAAGGGTAAGCTTCTTCATCGCGCGCCCCCGGCAAATCAAAAAAGAAACCGGTGGCAGAAAAAATCAAACCACCGGTCAAATTACTTAAACCCATTACTCGGCAGCAGCGTGCGCGCCCTGCTGAACTTCCATATTGATAAGCTCAGCGGCCTCATCAGTTTCCGCCAGCATACCCCAACTCTTGATCCAAGCGGCGGTTCGATCCGCCTCTTCCTGCGGAATAGGTGCTGGGTCAACCACGACAACACGAGATTCTATTAGATCACTAACATCCATTGCCGCGATCCGAGGATCCTTGTCTTTGTAGTAATCCAGGAAGTAATGCATGTAAGCAGAACGATCTGCATTAATGCGTCTCACCGCTTCCCTCACCGCTCGATTGAACTTCGTATAGGTCTTGGTATCGACCTTATCGGAGGCCACTTCGGTGCCGTGCAGGAATGATGATGTAATCAAGCGGCAGCCCTCTTTCTCGGCAAGCGAGGCATAAGGCTCTGTCAGGCAGGTCGCTTCATATTCACCGGCCACCAACGCTTCATAGCGATAACGCGAACCATTTGGTGCCCGCACCAGCTTGATCTGATCGCGCTTCATGAACCCCTCCAACATATGCAGGATGAGATAATGGGTACCGAAATAGAACGGCGCGCCGACATCCTTGTCGACCAGCTGCTGTGCCGTGTAAACCTCGGAGTCAGGCCGCACATACAAGCCCGCAAAACAGACGATGGCGCGACGCCCCAGCTGACGGCCACCCTGACTAGTATCCTGAACCCGACAGTAATTGCCCCATTCGCAGGCGTTATACATATCCGCTTTGCCCTCTTCGAAGAGCTTGCCATGGCTGGCGAACGGATTGACGCCTTCCGGGGTCGTCACGTCCTTCTGAACTGTTTTATCGACACCCTTTTCGCGATCCACCCATTCGATTGTTATACCTTCTTTTTCAAACAGACCTTCGCGATCAGCAACCAATTCTGCCAGCCCCTGAAACGGTGCTGTTGTTTCTAAAATCAACTTCTTCATAACGACCTCCCTGTAAAGGCGAATGCGTGGAGACTTACATCCCCACCGGTATTTCGAAGTAGTGTAAGCTATTACTCAGCCGCCGCGTGGGCGCCGTCCTGTACTTCCATATTGACCAGATCGGTATGATCCTCGGTCTCGGTCAACATGCCCCAGCTCTTAATCCAATCCGCTGTGCGGCCCAACTCATCGGCAGGGATCGGCGCCGGATCAACAACCACAATGCGGCTGGCTTGCAGATCAGCAATTGTCAGTTCGCCAATGTCCGGGTCCTTCTCCTTATGACAATCGATGAAGTATTGAAGATACTTCGCCTTGTCCGCATTGATCCGGACAACAGCTTCTTTAACCGCGCGGTTGAACATCGCGTAGGTCTCGGTGTCGACTTTGTCGGAAGCCACTTCAGTCCCATGATAGAACGCGGTCGCAACAACCCGGCAACCATTTTTCTCGGCCAGTGACAAATAAGGCTCGGTGAGCGTTGTCGCTTCCAGCTGGCCGGACATCATTGCGTCATAGCGCATCCGGGAACCGTTTGGCGCACTGCAGACGTTGATCTGATCGCGCGGCAAGAAACCTTCCAACATATGCAAAGCAAGATAATGCGTTCCAAAATAGAACGGCACACCGACCAATTTACCGGCCAGCTGCTGTGGTGTGTAGACAGCGGAATCAGGCCTGACAACGAGACCGGCGAAAGTCACTATAGCACGGCGGCCAATCTGGCGGCCGGACTGCACGCTGGTGTCCTGAACACGACAGTAATTGCCCCATTCGCAGGCGTTATACATATCAGCCTTGCCTTGTTCGAACAGCTTGCCATGGCTCGAATGTGGATCAAGCTCATCAGGGCGAGTAATGTCGGTACGGACTTCCTTTTTAACGCCCTTATCGCGATCTACCCATTCAATATGGATACCTTCTTTTTCAAACAGGCCTTCCCTATCGGCGACAAGCTCTGCAAGTCCCTGGAAAGGCGAAGTGTTTTCAAGTCTTAATGTGATCATTTCATGTCCCCTATATTAGATCGGAATAATCGGAAATCTTGGTCAATTTTGATGAACGATGACCATATTTTGCCAACTCCCAGTGACAATAGCGAATTGTATTATCTTCACTTTCCATACCTAAATGTTATAGTTGTATAATGCGGATGAATTTAAGGCAGATAGAAGCATTCCGCGCTGCGATGGAGTTTGGCTCCGCCACGGCGGCCGGCGAAGTCCTGCATGTCACACAGCCTGCTGTCAGCCGTCTGCTAAGCGATCTCGAAGCCAATGTTGGATTTCAGCTTTTTGAGCGACGCGCCCGCGGGCTCGTACCGACCCAGGATGCCCATGTCCTCTACGAAGAGGTCAAACGCTCCTTCGTCGGTCTCGACAGAATTAGTCAAGTCGCAACAGGCATCCGCGAAAAAGCCACCGGCACCGTACGCGTGATTGCCTTGTCTAAATATGCCGAGGGGTTTGTCGCCAGCATTATCGGACAATTCCTCAAGGATAACCCGGGAATCATGGTTGAACTCGAGAGCTCTGGGACCGCTGGCGTCGTCGAGGGCATAGCCTCTCAGACTTACGATGTCGGGATTGCATCGGCGACGATTTCAGATGCGCTGATCAAGGCAGAACCGCTCTTTGAAACCAGCGTCTTAGTGGCCATGGGCGCGAACGATCCTCTGGCCAAGCAAAAGATTGTCAATTTACGGGAGCTAAACGGGCGCCGCATGGTGGTCCTCCCGGAAGATAGTGAGTATGGGTCGGTGATCTGGAAAGCATTACGCAAACAGAAGGTCGAACCCATTGTCGTGGGCGAAGCGCGCACCCACGCATCGCTTTGCAAGATGGTCGAGGCAGGCGCCGGCATCACCCTCGTTGACCGGACCACCGCCGCCGATTTTCCCAACGCGAATATCGTCTTTCGTCCGACGGCCCCGCCAATAACCCGCGTCGTCGCCACCCTGGTCAATACACGGGTGGCGCAATCTATTGCCACGAATTCATTTCTCAACGCCCTATCCAACAACGTCCACGACGCGGTGAACGGCTAGCTAATCCGCAAGGAAATACCCGCTTGTCACAGCGTCATGCCAAAGCTGGGCGACAGACGGCGCAATACCAACGGGCAGATCATCTTCCGGTGTCCAGTATGAATGAACACCAGCCTGAAAATGCACCAAAGCTGTCCTGGGTGCCGGGTCCATCTCGGCATACATCGGCATGACCAGTGATTTATAACTTTCTACACCGTGATCGCGGCTATCCTTAGAAACACAAAACAATACCGGCGGTACTGGTTTCACGTCCGGCCCTTTCAGCTCACGCCCATAACCGAGGAATCGTTGAACCAGTTCCTCCGTTCCAGCAGCGTCAAGTTCCATACGCTCGGCACAGACCCGAGCGCCCTCTTCCAGAGATGCTTCGATATTGGTGCTGACCGTGTATTCGCATTTGAATTGGGGCTGCATCTTGGCGGCTTCCCAACGCTCCATGACCTCTTCGATCACCAAGGGCAGACGCATCAACGCGACAGGCCCATCCTGCCCGAGTTTCTCCGGTCCGACATAACGGGCCTTATCTCGCCAAGTGCGAATATAAAGCTCATAAAACGGATCGGTGCGTTGGGTTTCCGTGACGACTTGTTCAAAATCACCGATTGCGCCGAGCGAACCTATTTTCGCCAGCTTCGCTTCATTGATAAAGCCAAAGGCTGAATTCTCAACCGCCATAACGCCTGCCACGTTTGGCACCCGCTGGGATAGCATGAAAACAAATGGTCCACCGGTTGAATGGCCATGCACATAGATCGAGTATTCGTCTTCCGGCATGTTCCGCGCCATCGCCTCAATCCCGCCGCGTTCAAACGCCGCTGGCCAACCCGCCATGCGATACCAGAATGTGCTTCCGGGCTTGGCATGCAACACGGTGCGTGTGCCATATCGTTCACGGATCGAAGTATCTTTGATGACGTCATACTGATCGGGCGTAATATGTTCGCCGGTTAACCATTGCGGCGTCCGAATTGTGCCATCGGCATTGATCGTATCACCCGGCCAGTGCCGCGACGGATCATCGAGATAGAGCCGTCCGGGGTAGGTCATTGTCGTGACTTTAAAACCAAACTTACTGCACAGCAGTTTGGCGACCGGCGCCATAGTTTTGAAATCACCATCGCCGCCGGACAGCAGATAGACACCGATCTTTTTGCCGTCATCGCCGACCGCGACCTGTGACGGATCGGACGGTTCATATATCTGCGCGCCGATGTCCCACTCCATCCCCACAACCTCAATACGGAATAGATCCTCATGTTCGGTGAAAGGAATGTCAGGCCGGGCCGCGATTTCATCTGACTCGGCAACGCATTGTGCGCGTTCTACTTCCTCGGGCGGGGTCCAGTTCTTGCTGTCTGCCATAGTCGTCTCCCTGGGTTTTTTTATATTTCGATTTTTATTTTTTTATATTCCAATTTGCGTCAGCAGCGCCTTGGTACATTCTTCATCCGGGTACATCAGATCAGGCATTGAGGCGAAATGATGCTTGCCAGCGAACTCCATAGTCTGACACGGCCAGCCGCGTGACTGCCACGCTATTCGATATAAATCAGACTGGCGTTTAAACTCGTCCGTTTCATTCTCACCCCAGGCAATGATAATCGGGCAAGGAATTTTCGGCATATGATGTACCGGGCTGTTACGGTCAGCCGCTTCCTTGTCGAGCTTTACCCACTCATTGACGTTGGAAAGCCGCACCGGTTCCAGATCAAACAGACCGGAAAGTGCGCAAGCACTCTTGATCAGATCATCGGGCAGACCGAATTCCTCGCGCCAGCCATCAGCCAGCATCATGCCCGTGAGATGTCCGCCGGCCGACCGTCCAACTACATGGACATTATTGGGATCGCCATTGAAGCTCGCAGCATTGTTATAGGCCCAGGCAAGCCCGGCGCGGCACTGACGCACGACCTCATCAATCGTTGCCTCCGGCGCTAGCAGATAATTCACCGTCACATAGGCGCACCCCGCAGGCACCAGCGCCTCAGCATACAGATCAACATCCTTCTGACTCGACGACCGCCAGTACCCACCATGAATAAAGTAGACAATTGGCGAGCCCGGGTTCTCTGCGGGAAAGACATTTACCACCTCCCCCGGAGTCGGGCCGTAGGGAACATCTAACCAGCAGTCCATCTCCTCGCGCACCCGCGCACTGTTTTCGGAAATGAAGTCCCGGTACACATCGCCATCGGGGGCCGTGCCCCGCGCACTATACTGAACGTTCAGCTCATCCTGCGTGTAATCGCGATAGACGCATTTCGATTTGAAATATTTGCCGTCTTTGTTTCCCGCCACAGCGGTTCCTCCCTCTCACCAGATTATTAGGG
>CAJJCG010000111.1 GCA_905182615.1 Alphaproteobacteria bacterium UBA2964
AGACGTAAAAGCAACGCATTAGCTGGCAAGCGCTTGAGCTCTTTGAATCTTTTCGACAATTTCTGGCGGTCGAAGAGGAACCTGATCGATATGTACCCCGAACGGCGACAGCGCATTCTCAACCGCCGAAATTATCGCCGCAGGAGCTGGTACCACACCACACTCCCCCACGCCTTTTACGCCCAAAGGGTTCAGAGGCGTAGGACTTTCCATATGCCCCAGTTCAATATGTGGCATCTCGGGTGCACTCACGAGCAAATATTCCGCAAAATTGGTTGTGATGGGCTGAGCGGACTCGTCATAGCCCATCCATTCAAATAGCGCATTACCAATACCGTGTGCGGTACCACCGATGACCTGACCATCGACGATCATCGGGTTAACGACTGTCCCACAATCATGGACGATCACGTATTTAACGAAGGAAACTTTGCCGGTTTCAGGATCAACCTCAACTTCCACCGCCGCCGTTCCATTCACAAAAGTCAGATCGTCGATCATGAAGTTCTTTGTTGCTTCCATTCCCGGCTCGATCCCGCCTGGCAATGCATAGCCCGGAGTCCCGGCCACAGCATGCGCAACCTGTCCAAGACCAACCTTTAGATCAGGAACGCCTTTAACACGAATTTCACTGCCTTCTATTTCGAGATCTTCTTCCGAGGCTTCCAGCATGTGAGCTGCAACCTTTAACGCCTTATCACGCACTTCCTGAGCTGCAAGCAGGGCCGATGACCCCGCTGTCACGGTTTGACGGCTAGCAGATCCGCCAATCCCCATCGGCACTACAGAGCTATCACCCGTGACAACTTCGACATTGCTCATATCGCCACCAAGGTACTCCGCAACAATTTGAGTCAGCATCGTATGCGTGCTTTGGCCCATAGCAGCGGCACCGCTATAGACCATTATCTTACCTGATGGCCCTATGCGGACCGTAACTGTCTCAAAAGGACCACGTCCGGTCCCCTTTACATAATTAGCGATTCCGACACCGATATAACGGCCTTCTTCCAGCGCCTTCTTCTGCCGTGCAGGAAAACCGCCAAAATCGACGCGCTCCAGCGCATCTTCCATGCAGGCTAGATAATCACCGCTATCGAGAACGATCGGCGCATCACCACGGGTTTTCAAACCCTTCGTAAAAGGTAACTGCTCCGTCGGAATCAAATTCCGGCGCCGAATTTCCGGACGGTCAATACCGAGTTCGCGTGCTGCGCGATCCAGCAATCTCTCCATCACGAAAATACCCTGTGGATGTCCTGCGCCGCGTACTGGTGTGACTGGAACCTTATTCGTTACCGCGAGAACAACATCCATGTAGTAGCAAGGCACATCATATGGCAGCGACACGATTAGCGCAGAATTAAAGGCAAGATTGATACCTCGAGCAGTATAGGCGCCATGATCATGGATCATAGACCCCCTGATGCCGAGAATTTTGCCATCGTCATCGACGGCTATTTCGACCTCCCAAAACTGGTCCCGTTCCTGTGTCGTCGAAATAAAGTGTTCACGCCGATCTTCCGTCCATTTCACTGGCCGACCAAGCAACTTGGCCGCCAGGACGACAGAAACATCCTCTTGATAAAATACCAGCTTCGGACCGAACCCACCGCCAACATCGGGGATAATGACGCGGATCTGGTTCTCATTCAGCCCTAGCATATCGATCAGGACGTTCTTTGCGGTATGGGCAGCCTGTGTCGCGCTGTATAGCGTCAGCAAATCTTCTGTAGGGTCATAAAAGGATACAGCGCCACGACATTCGATCGAGTGGCTACCGCCACGATGCTGCCACATCGATTCCGAATATACATGCGGGGCGCTCTCAAACACGGCATCGACTTCACCATATCCCATGTCGAACTGTGCCAAGATGTTATGCGGCGATGTCGAATGGGCCAAAGGCGACCCATTTTCCAAAGCAGCTCTACAATCTGCGACGGCTGGTAAAATATCGTAATCGACTATCACTATCGCTGCAGCGTCTTCCGCAATATAGCGCGTGTCCGCAACGACAATTGCGACCGGTTCTCCAACATAGACGACTTCACCATCCGCCAGAGTGGGACGATCTAATTCCTGCTTGTAGGCGGGACTGGGCAAGCCAACAACGAGGCGTTCATTTGCAAGGTGAGGACGAAAGTCGTTGAGCGTATAGACGGCATGAACACCATCCATCGATCGCGCTTGCTCAACGTCAATTTCGGTTATTTTTGCATGACCATGCGGGCTTCTAACGAAAGCCGCGTGCAGCATCTCGGGTAGGATTATGTCGTCAACAAAACGCCCTTGCCCGGTTAGTAGCGCTGGGTCCTCTAAACGTTTTACCCGGCTGCCAAAAACCTTCCAGCCGCTCACGAATTATGCGCCTTTGGCTTCACGTAGCCGTTGAGCAGCATCAAGGGCAGCTGCGACAATTCCTTGGTAACCCGTGCAACGACACAGGTTTCCACTAATCGCTTCGCGAACTTCCCGTTCTGTAGGATCAGGATTGTCACCGAGAAACTCAATAAGCGTCGTGAGCATACCCGGGGTACAGAAACCACATTGTAAACCGTGATTGTCCCGAAAAGCTTCCTGAAGCGGGTGCATTTCGTCTTCTGACGGCGCAATACCTTCGATTGTCGTAATTTCCTGACCATCGGCCTGGACCGCAAGCAACAGGCATGAACGCACGCTCCGTCCATTCAGTAAAATCGTACAAGCACCGCAAACACCATGTTCACATCCGAGATGCGTTCCGGTTAGGCCAAGTTGCTGGCGCAAAAAATCAGCGAGGTGGAAGCGAACTTCAACTTCCTCTTCATAAGTCTTGCCGTTTACCGACAAGGAAATTTTTTTGGTCTCGCCCATGATATATTCCTCTACGCCTTTCCGGTTGCCCGGTCATAAGCCTTTACCAATGCCCGACGGCTCATAACAGTTGCCAAATGCTGACGATATTCAGAAGACGCGTAGACATCGCCTAAAGCATCAATTTCGCGACCAGCTTCACAAAGCTCGCGGAGTTTTTCCTCGTCTCCCGACTGACCAATCAGCGCTTGCTCGATATCACTCATCCTCACAGGCGCAGCACCAACACCACCAATAGTCAGTGAAGCCCGCGTGATGGCGCCATCTTCTCCGACCTCTAAAAGAGCTGCCGCAGACGTGATGGCGAAGTCGCCATGGCGACGGGCGAATTCGACAAAGGCGTAGCCGTGCCCTTCCGCCCAGGTGGGAATTTTGATGCCGGTAAGTAATTCGTCCATTTCGGTCGCAGGCGTCATATAGGCGATAGGAAATTCTGCAAACGGGATATCGCGTTCGCCATTCGGCCCTTGCACCACAATCACAGCATCATGTGCCGCGCAAACTGCAGGCAATTCTGCCGCCGGATCGAGATGTGAAAGCGACCCACCAATTGTGCCACGATTTCGTGTCTGGCGATGTCCGACCTGGAGCAAAGCATCATGCATTAGAGGGCATTTTGC
>CAJJCG010000112.1 GCA_905182615.1 Alphaproteobacteria bacterium UBA2964
TGTGGTCCAACTCGTAGACCGGGCCGACATGCCGATGCCCAAGGTCTATATCATCGAAAATGACCAACCAAACGCCTTTGCCACCGGTCGCAACCCGGAGAACGCCGCGGTCGCCGCCACGACGGGCCTCTTGCGGATTCTCAGCCATGAGGAAATCGCCGGCGTCATGGCGCATGAGCTCGCCCATGTCCGGAACCGTGACACGTTGATCATGACTATTACCGCGACCATCGCCGGGGCGATTTCTATGCTCGCGACCTTCGCCATGTTTTTTGGCGGCAATAGCCGGAACAACCCGCTGGGCATGGTTGGGACAATCCTCATTATGATCCTCGCCCCGATAGCAGCGGCGTTGGTCCAGATGGCCATTTCACGGACCCGCGAATATGCGGCTGATACCGCCGGCGCCGAAATCTGTGGTCACCCGCTTTGGTTGGCGTCAGCGCTCGACAAGCTGGAACAAGGCGCCGCCGCGATAGACAACGAGGAAGCCGAAGCCAATCCGGCCACCGCGCATATGTTTATTATCAATCCACTGAATGGCCAATCGATGGATAAGCTGTTTTCTACCCATCCCAAAACCGCCAACCGGGTCCAGCGGCTGCGCCAAATGGCTAATGTCCCCGATGCCGCCGGGCCTTGGGGATGAAGGCACTTGGGTAATTGTAGTTAAATGAGACATGAATGGATTTCACCTGCTGCGCTATTGCTTTAGGGTGCGGCCATGCCAAGCCTTAAAAATTCTCCGGGCCTCGTCGCCCGCACTAACGCGATCACCATTTTGAACCAGGTTCTAAGTTCCCGGCACGGGCTGGAAGAGGTGATTGCTGCCAGCAAACCGTATAATGCGATGGAACAGCGTGACCGGGCGTTTGTTCGCCTGCTCGTCGCCTCAACATTCCGGCGGCTGGGCCAAATTGATGCCCTGTTGCGGACCTATCTAAAGCGCCCCTTGCCCCAAAAGGCCCGCGCTGTGCGGGATATTCTTCGCATCGGCGTCGCGCAAATAATTTTATTAGAAACACCAGCTCACGCCGTCGTCGATACCTCGGTGACACTATGCGAGCAAACCCGCAATCCTGGCCAAAAGGGGCTCGTAAACGCGGTGTTACGGCTCATTTCCAAAGAAGGCGCCGAAAAGTTCGCTGAGCTGGATGCGGCGCTCCTTAATACACCGAAATGGCTGTGGGAGAGCTGGCAAAGCGCTTATGGCGATGCCACATGTCGATTAATTGCCGAAGCTCACCTCCAAGAGCCACCGCTGGTTCTGACGGTTAAATCCGAACCAGCACAAATGGCCAAAAAATTGGAGGCGGAGTTATTGCCCACAGGCTCCCTGAAGTTGGAAAGCGGTGGAATGATCGACGCAATGCCGGGTTACGAAGACGGAACCTGGTGGGTTCAGGATTCGGCTGCCGCCTTACCAGCAAAAATTCTGTTGGCAGCAATGGATACCAAGAAGACCCTACGGATACTCGATCTCTGCGCGGCACCGGGTGGCAAAACCGCCCAGCTGGCCGCCAGTGGCGCGACAGTGACAGCGGTCGACCGATCCAAGAAAAGGCTCGTCGTGCTGCGGGAAAACCTGAAGCGCCTTAATCTGACCGCCACCGTCGTCACCGCCGACGCCGCGACCTACACGCCACCAAATACAATTGACGGCATGTTGATTGATGCCCCGTGCACGGCAACCGGCACCATGCGACGGCACCCCGATATTGCACGAACCAAACGTTCCGACGACGTCCTGCGCTTGGCAGAATTACAAAAATCTATGTTAGAAAAAGCCATTAAGAATTTATTGCCGGGCGCCATTCTGGTTTACAGCGTTTGTTCGCTGCAGCCGGAAGAAGGTCCCGATGTTGTCGAGGCTGTTATGGCCAAGCACGGCGATATAAAACGCCTGTCGATTGACCCGACAATATTTGGATTGCCGAAGGCGGCTGTAACCGACAACGGAGATATACGCACACTACCCTGCCATTTTGCAGACCATGGCGGGATGGACGGGTTTTTTATCGCGCTATTACAGCGTCCCCTGTGAGGTTGATGCCGCAACAACATAGCTGCAGCAAACTCATTAAGGGGACCGGGATTGAAGTTTTAGTATGCGGAAATTGTTTTTTGGTGAAAGAAGAACAAGACCCCGAATTGGCAGAAGACTATAAGGATAAGTTTGAGCTAGATTAACGCATATACCTTGCTTCCTTTTAACTCCGATAAGTAGGCCAAATTGCAAAAGCCTGTCAGAATTGCCCCGTCTATCCTTTCCGCCGATTTCGCGTCATTGGGCGCCGACATCGATACAATCATCAAAGCTGGAGCCGATTGGATCCATGTTGATGTCATGGATGGCCATTTTGTGCCAAATATTACAATCGGCCCCGCCGTCGTTAAGGCCATTCGTAAAGTCACCGACGCCCCCTTTGATGTCCATTTGATGATCTCACCAGTCGATCCCTATATTGAGGGTTTTGCTGCCGCGGGGTCTGACATCATCACCGCCCATATCGAGGCTGGGCCGCATATACACCGGACGCTTCAATATATTAAAAGCCTCGGCAAGAAGGCTGGGGTATCGCTCAACCCATCAACGCCAGCATCTTCTATTTGTCACATTCTCGATATCGTTGATTTGGTATTGGTGATGACGGTCAATCCTGGGTTTGGTGGCCAAAGTTTTATCGAAGGACAGCTCGCCAAGATTAGTGAGATCAGGGAAATGATTGATAAGACAGGCCGAGATATCGATCTCGAAGTCGATGGTGGCATCAATACTGAAACCGCAAAGCGGGTAATCTCAGCAGGGGCAGATGTTCTGGTTGCCGGGACGGCTATTTTTGGTGGTGGCGATAGCGCCGGTAGTTATGAAGAAAAAATTCAGCGGCTGCGCAGCTGATGAATAATGTGGTGTGGCGTCGACGCACCCCTCATCTATTTTCCATGGCTATTATCGATGCCGGAAATTCAAAATCTCAAAATAGATGATAGCTAATCGCGCCCTCAGATTGCTAGGGCACAGAGTCCGCCGAGCAAATATTCGGCTGCTTCTCTATGCAATATGTACGCCCGTTTTTAAATCCAGCCTTTACAGACGCCTTCTGGAAAAGTCTGGAAACGAAGCGCCCGAATTCCTCCCGACAGATATTTGGCCAGGCAATGCAAATCGCGGTTCGATAACAATTGAGGGCGACTTTGAATGTCTTGGTACTGTTATTCGAGACGCCGATACACCCTGGTTAGCGACCAGCGTCAGCGACGCCTGGCTTACCAACGTATCGGAGTTTGACTGGTTACGTGATTTGCGCGCTGTAGGCAGCGACGCCGCCAGGGCGCGGGCGCGCGGACTTATAAAGCTATGGATAGAAACTCATGGAAGTCGGTGGCAAAGAAATTCGTGGCGACCAGCGGTTACCGGTGTTCGCATAGCCAACTGGTTGGGACAGCGCGAGTTCCTAGCGATAGGCGCAGACACCAATTTCCTGAATCAATTCGATGGCAGTGTTCATCAGCAAAATCGATATCTGCGGCATGTCATCAAATTTATCCCCGTCGGGTTCGACCGGATTTTAGCCTGCAAGGGGCTCATTCTAACGGCGCTATCCACTAAAAACTCTCGGCAGTTATCCCGATGGATTAAACACCTTGACCGCGAAATAGAGCAACAAATTCTGGGTGATGGCGGACATGTCTCGCGCAGCCCTTCCATTGAACTATCGTTGCTACGTCATCTCATCGAGATCCGATCTGCTTTGAGGGATGCGAAAGAGGAAGTCTCTCATACCCTTCAAACCGCGATCGACAAGACGGCCCCAATGGTCCGATTCTTTCGACATGGCGATGGTGGGTTAGGGTTATTTAATGGTAGCGAAGAAGACGAGGGATGGCTGATCGATGTCGTGCTGACGAGATCAGAGGCGCGCGGAAAACCGCTCGAATCTGCGCCACATAGTGGGTTTGAGCGGCTCTCAGCTAACCGGACGTTGCTGTTGGTGGATGTCGGGAAGCCTCCACCTGCAGGTTTTGATCAACGGGCTCATGCCGGCACGCTGAGCTTCGAGATGAGCGTTGGCAAGGAGCGTGTTATTACCAATTGCGGCGCGCATTTTGGTGCGACAGAAGCCTGGCTGAAGGCGCAACGGACGACCGCAGCGCATTCTACTGTGACTGTAGAGAATATGAACTCCGCGGAATTGTTGTCGATGGGTGGTATTGGCAGTCGACCGAATTCGGTCTCTTCTGAACGCCGGGAATCTGACGGTAATATTTGGATAGATGCAGCAATGATCGGTTATAGCGGAGCCGCTAATGCAGATCACACTCGCCGCATTTACCTTTCTGCTAACGGTGGTAATATTCGCGGCGAAGACACTCTGAGCGGTGGCAATAGTCAAAAGTTTGTCGCCCGTTTTCATTTGCATCCTGCTGTTCAGGCTTCACTTGTTAGACAAGCAAATTCGGTTTTGATGCGGACTCCAAGCGGTTCGGGGTGGCGCTTTAGGGCGACCGGTGGTGTTATTTCATTGCAGGAAAGCGTCTATCTAGGAGTTCCGGGACAAGTCAAACGGACGGAGCAGGTGGTGATTTCAGCCGCAACACAAAACGGAAATGGGCAGATAAAATGGGCAATTTCTCGCCTAGCCGAAGAGAACTAAATAAATGTCTTTTTAGCTATTGGCTTAACTATAACTGCCAACGCCCAATTTGATCCGGGAATTCAAGAGTTCGCCACATCCCCTTGACGTCGGCAACCAAGCCGTTGTCAATCTATGGGATCAAACCTTCGGTACGGATACATTATTTATATTGATATACGGTGTTCTCAAGCCTACGTTGCGCGATTGGTGAAACAAGGAGCAGTTAATGTCCGTAGCGCCACTCAAAAAGCCAGATAATAAATCTTCCCTACCGATTAACCCCAGCTCCAAAGCTGGTCGGTTAAGATCTTTACTTACATCACTTGAGACTGAGTTCATTATGGAAGCCCATGATGGCCTGTCTGCGAAAATTGTCGAAGAGGCAGGGTTTGACGGGATCTGGGCGAGCGGCCTGACCATTTCGGCAGCTCTGGGCGTGAGAGACAACAACGAAGCGTCCTGGACTCAGGTCTTAGAAGTCCTTGAGTTCATGTCAGACGCTACAACTATCCCGATGCTTGTCGATGGCGATACGGGCTATGGCAATTTCAATAATGTCCGCCGTGTGGTTCGAAAACTCGGTCAACGGGGCATCGCTGGAATTTGCATCGAAGACAAATTATTTCCCAAAACCAATTCCTTCATTGGTGAAGGCCAGCCTTTGGCCGATATGGATGAGTTTTGTGGCAAAATTAAAGCCGGTAAAGACAGTCAAGTCGATGAAGATTTTTGCGTCGTCGCAAGGCTTGAAGCATTAATCTCCGGGCAGGGTATGGCGGAAGCCTTGAAACGTGCGGACGCTTATTATTCGGCCGGCGCCGATGCATTACTCATTCATTCGAAGACGCGTGAACCAGATGAAATTCTAACGTTCTTGTCCGAATGGGGTGACAGATGTCCCGTCGTTATTGTTCCAACAACCTATTACGACACCCCAACAGAAGCATGGCGCAAGGCCGAGGTTTCGCTGGTGATTTGGGCTAACCATAATTTACGGGCATCTATTACAGCGATGCGTGAGGTGTCGGCCACAATTCTGCGTGATCAAACAATTGCTGCGGTGGAAAATGAAGTCGCCACCGTCAGTGACATATTTGAGCTTGCAGGAAATGCAGAACTTTCTAATGCCGAAAAAATATACCTACCAACGAGCCAGGGAGGCGCAAAAGCCATAGTTCTAGCCGCATCGCGTGGCTCAGCGCTGGGAGATCTCACGGCTGATCGACCTAAATGCATGCTAGATATCAGAGGCAAGCCACTTCTGGGGCGCCTGATTGATACGCTGAAAGGCGGCGGCATACGCGATATCACGGTGGTCCGGGGTTATCGCAAGGAGATGGTCAATCTTCCAACGGTAAAGACGATTGATAACGACCAGTTCGAAACGACGGGCGAAGTTTCGACCTTAGCCTGCGCGGCGGATAAGCTTAAGGGTGAAACCATCTTGGCTTATGGGGACGTATTGTTTCGGCAGTACATTATCGATCAAATCGCAGAAATTGACGGTGACATTGTCTTGGCGGTAGATGCGTTATGGAGGGAACGCGACCCCGACCCCACGTCCCGAACACGCGACTTGGTTAGCAGCTCAACACCCTTTAATACTGGATACCTTAACGACGAAGTCATTTCTGTTCGCGAGATTGGACACGACCTTAAAGCCAATGAAATCGACGGCGAATGGATTGGAGTTGCCCGCCTGAGCGCCGATGGTGCAGCAACGGTACGCGATGAGCTCAACAATATGAGTGCGGATGGTTCCCTCGAAAAAGCGAGCTTAACTGATCTTTTTACTCGATTACTGGCACGGAACGTCCCTATCCAAATATTATACGTTGCTGGTCAATGGCTCGATATCGACAACCCCGGGGACTTAAGGGACGCGAGCAGTTTTCTTTAGTCTCTCGATTACGGACAAAATTATCAGCCCGTCGCAGAAACGCAACGCGTTCATACAAAAAACACGCTTGACGCTATAAATCGGACTATATCTGTTAGCCGCCAGAATTTTCTATACAATATATTGATTAAATTACATGATTCGTGCCGATGAAGCCTGATGAATTAATCGCTGCCATCAATGCTGAAAGCAAACCAAAATCTCATCAAATACCGTTAGAAAACGCGTATTCACCATCGGATTGAAAAATTGAAAGTTCTAATCAATGCCCTGTCCGCGAGGCGGGGCGGTATCTTCACCTACACGCAGAACCTTGCCCGTTCTTTTGCTAACCTCCCCCTTGATGCAACGATCGTCGGCCGACTAATTTCGATTCTAGAGGACACCGCAAGGACAGAAACGAAAGTTTGATTGTCATATACAGATGACCCCGACTTCAGAAACGATGCTGGCAAACAATCCTTTGCTGCTGCTCCCGCCCATAGCCGTGCTTTTCAGGCAACGGCCATGATGGCGGCGCTCGATACAGCCGTCACAGGCGCGGGAGATACGGCGGCTGAACAAGTCGAAAAAGTGGAGTCCGTCTCCTGACTAGGATCCTAGTTACTGGTGCCAGTGGTTTCATCGGCCGAGCATTATGTCCAGCTCTAGAAACCGCTGGCTATACAGTCATTGCAACCAGCCGCACGATCCAACAACTTACAAGCGTTTCTGAAGTACGACAGATTGCCAACTTAACAGACCCTACAT
>CAJJCG010000113.1 GCA_905182615.1 Alphaproteobacteria bacterium UBA2964
GATATGACGCAGGACGTTTCGGATTTGGTGTTGATGGATAATTATCGCCAGAGCATGGCGTTGACCAATGCCGAGCATCAGAGTCTCGCGCTGGCCGATGAACATCTACGGTTTATGCGTGCTCTAGAGCGTAGGGGAGATCTTGATCGGGAAGTGGAATTCTTGCCTTCTGATGAGGATCTGGAAACCCGCCTTTCGGCAGGGGCGGGTCTGACACGACCTGAACTTTCTGTGTTGCTGGCTTACGCCAAGATTGCATTATTTGATGATGTGTTAGCGAGCTCGCTGCCAGATGACCCCTATCTTGAAAACACACTGGGTCTGTATTTCCCCAAGCTTATTCAGAAACGGTTCCCGAATTTGGTTGGAAAGCACCGGTTACGACGCGAAATAATAGCCACCTACGTTGCCAATACTGTTGTTAACCGGACGGGTCCCAGCTTTATCAACACCATTGCGGAGCGCACAGACGAGTCATTTGCGGCAATTGCCCGCGCCTATCTGATCTGTCGTCAGGTCTTTGGTCTCGCTGAATTATGGAGCGGGGTTGAAGCGCTTGATAATTCGGTTCCCGCTGATGTTCAGACAGAGATGCAGCTTGGAATACTAGACTTAATCAGTAGAGGGACGATCTGGTTTGCACGTAACGAATCCCATGGCGGTGAAATCGGAAGTATTGTCAGCGCGTTCCAGCCTGCAGTCGCAAGACTGGATAAAGGGCTGGATTCAATCCTGTCTCCGGCACTCAAGAAGACGCGGGACGATAAAGCTAGCCAGTATATTTCGCGTAAGGCGCCGAAAGCACTGGCGCAGAGAATAGCTAATCTGGATGCGCTGGCCCCGGCCAGTGACATCGTCCGTATTGCTGCCGGTGGTCACTTCGAGCCGGAGGCCGTTGCCAAGGTATTTTACGGCATTGGTGATCGATTTGGTTTTGATTGGTTGCGTGCTTCTGTTCAGCAAATCGTCCGTGGTGATGAATGGCAGAAAAGCGCGACCTCCGGTATTGTCGACGATCTCTTTGCAACACAGACTCGTCTTGTTACTCGTATCATGGGTGTGTCCGGTGGTGCCGACATTGCACCTGCAACCATCGAAGCCTGGGCTGAAACAAATGGTCATGCGGTAACCCGGGCGACCAATATGATTACTGAAATCAAGGCTGGGCCGTCGGTGAACTTGGCGAAACTGAGTGTCATAAACCGGCAGCTTGGCGCGCTTGTAGCCGGGTAGGGTTATAATTGCACAATCAGAAACGCCGTCGGCATTGCCGGCGGCGTTTTTTGTCGTACTGTGTGCGGGCGCAATTAAAGAAAAAGGACCCGTCTATGGATTATGATTTTGTCGCACTCCCCGATCGCAAACCTCTGAAATGGCCGGGTGGCCACCGCCTTGCACTCATCATAACAATCAACCTCGAATATTGGGAACAAACCCGCGATCAGACTGAGCCGCTTTATGCCGGTGGCCCTGCGAGCATTCCTTTTCCTGTGCCGGGGAACGTCCCCGATTATGTTAATTGGACATGGCGCGAATATGGCCAGCGCGTTGGTATTTGGCGGATGCTTGATCGCTTTGATAAAGCGGGGATTCCCGCATCCTGTACGATGAACGCCAAAATGGCGTTGGAGCGGCCGCGCATAATTGACGCGGTGAATGAAAGAGGTTGGGAGCTGGTGCCGCATAATTGGGCACAGAACGACATTCTAACGTTTTATGCACATGAACCGGAAAAAGAGCGGGAGGTCATCAACCGAACGCTTCAGGTCTATGAGGATGTGGTGGGGCGGCCCGCAACAGGTTGGCTATCATCTTCGCTGCGGCCAACCGCTAACACTGTCGATCTTCTGAAAGAAGCGGGCCTGACATTCTTCTGTGATTTTCTCAACGATGATCAGCCTTATTTAATTCGAACTGATCACGGGCCTATAGTCTGCGTGCCTTATTCAAACGACGTCAATGATTTTAACATGTTCGCGCGTGGCGGCATGACGCTTGACCAGGGGCTGGCCGCGTTAAAGGAACAGTTTGATGTCTTGTATGAAGAGGGGGAGTCAAGTATGCGGATCATGAACTTTGGACTGCATCCACATGTGATTGGGCAGCCATACCGCATTCGCGCGTTAGGCGAATTTTTGGATTATGTGAAGGGGTTTGAGGGGGTCTGGTTCCCGACCCGCGAGGAAATCGCCGATTGGTATCTTGAGAATCATCAAGATCATATCGGCTAAGCAAACGTCGTTCAGGCAGCGCCGGTAAAGCTTTCTCGTTTGCTTACGGAGACCTTATCATTGTCGGCGTTGAAGCGCGCACGGGCGATGGTAGATAGATCAACGCCGGTGACTCGAATGAACCGGGCGCCGGATGGATAGCTGATTGAGTGGATCTTGAAATCGTCAAAGATGCCAGCATCACCCCGTTCGAGACGATACTCATTCGCCTGCTCGATTTTGGCGACACCTTCTGCTGAACCGTCATCGAGGCGCGCCCACTCCGTCATATCGGTATAGCCGACTGC
The DNA here is from genome assembly GCA_905182615.1 of Alphaproteobacteria bacterium UBA2964. Classification (GTDB taxonomy): domain Bacteria; phylum Pseudomonadota; class Alphaproteobacteria; order MPNO01; family UBA2964; genus UBA2964. The sequence continues at coordinate 2,519 of CAJJCG010000113.1, forward strand.
TTGGCCATATATTGCCCAGGATGCGCCGTGGTCATGTGGGCCGCCGTCATAAGCATCACCCATGATATGGGCGACAACTTGGAAGCCCAACGTATCGTCTTCGTATAACAGAGAGGTGCCCGGTTCGACTTCAGGGCCGCAATGGGCATTGACAAACGCGTCTTCCATTAGAAGCCGGCATAGATGGTTGCGAACTTTCTGACGACCATTGATGTCTGGGTCATCTGATAAGGCGGCTCGACAGTCTGCGGTAAATTCATTAAGTGTGTATGGCAATTGGCTGCTCCGGGCTTAGGTCGGTGTCATAAGCTTCATGACTTGGCGGTCAGGGTCATAAGCGTGCCGTTCAATTGTATCGAGGTTTGTGCCGGTAACGCGTACCCAGCGTGCCGGTTCGGGGTGTGCGGTTGAATGAATGACGCCGGTATCAAATAGAGCCGCCTTTCCGGGGTTTAGTGGAAAAGTATTGTCTTCCGCGAGCTCGGCATGCCCTTCTTGGTTACGATCATCGGTGCGGTTCCAAACCGTCATATTGGTGAGGCCGATGGCTTGTCCATAGACTGCCCATGACGCTCCGTGGTCATGTGGCTTGCCCTTGCGGTTCCCTGCATCGGTCCCATGCGCCATGACATAGAAATCAAAATCTTTGTCGTGATAGAGGAGCGTCTTGCCGGACCCTTGTGAGGCTAGATGCTCGGTGACAAAGTCCTGATTGATCAGAAGCTTTTCCAGATGTCCTCGTATCGCATTGCGCCCTGCATTTCCGGAATTTTTTTCCATTGCGTCATGGGCATCGGCACAAAACTGATCAAGGGTGTATGTCATAGCGGCCTCCGAGATTGAATTTAACGAGGCATCATATACCGCTAATGCCGGAAATGGCGAATGCCGGTTAACACCATGGCAAGGTCATTGTCGTCTGCTGCGGCAATGACCTCATCGTCACGGATGGATCCGCCAGGCTGGATCACGGCGGTCACACCGGCCGCTGCAGCCGTCAGTAACCCATCGGCAAAAGGAAAGAAGGCATCTGATGCGACGACGGAACCTTTCGTCAGAGATTCGCTTTCACCAGCCGCTTCGGCGGCATCCATCGCTTTTTGAGTAGCAATGCGACAGGAATCTACGCGGCTCATTTGACCGGCGCCAATGCCAACCGTCGCGCCAGCTTTGGCGTAGACGATGGCATTCGACTTTACGTGCTTGCAGACAGTAAAGGCGAAAATTAAATCGGACACTTCGTCAGCTGAAGGCATGCGCTTAGTTGCTGTTTTTAGATCTGCTTCGGTTATGTGTGCGGCATCACGATTTTGTAGAAGGTAGCCGCCCGCCAACATTTTGAGTGTCGTTCCGGGTGCATCGGATGCTGGCATATCGCCAGTGGCAAGAACTCGAAGATTCTTCTTCGAGGCGAGGACTTCTTTTGCGCCATCGGAAATTCGGGGCGCGATAATGACTTCCAGGAAAAGCTCTGCCATTTGTTTGGCAGCGGCGGCGTCGAGCTCTCGATTGAGCGCGATGATTCCACCAAATGCGCTCACCGGGTCGCATTTTAAAGCGCGGGTATAGGCATCGGATATCGAACTGCCAATTGCCACGCCGCATGGGTTGGCATGCTTGATAATCGCAACAGCGGGGTCGCTAAATTCTGCGACGAGTTCAAATGCGGCATCTGTGTCGTTCAGGTTATTATAGCTAAGTTCTTTGCCCTGCAGTTGGGTGGCGGTTGCCACGCCGGGGCGATTGTCTGAGGTAAGATAAAAGGCTGCGGCTTGGTGCGGGTTTTCGCCGTAACGCATGATTTGCGCTCTGGTTCCCGCCAGTGTGTGACGTTGTGGGAAGGCGTCATTGGTTTGGTCAGCAAACCAGTGGCCGATCGCGGCATCATAGGCGGCGGTTTTTGCGTAGGCTCTCGCGGCGAGTTGGCGTCTTAGCTCTGGCGTTGTCGCCCCGTCATTTTCTGTCATAGCGCTTATGACAGCGTCGTAATCTTCTGGATCGGTAACGACGGTAATACTCTCGTGGTTCTTCGCCGCTGCGCGGATCAGGGACGGGCCACCGATATCTATATTTTCGATACAGGTGTCAAAATTGGCGCCGCCTGCGACGGTTTCTTCAAAAGGATATAAATTGACGATCACCATGTCGATCGGATCGATCGCGTGTTCATCCATCGCCGCCAGGTGATTGGCATCGCTACGGCGCGCAAGTATCCCGCCATGTATCTTAGGGTGAAGGGTCTTTACCCGCCCGTTCATGATTTCCGGAAACCCTGTATGCTCGCCGACTCCCTTAACGGCAATGCCGGCATTAGCTAAGGCTTTGGCGGATCCACCCGTCGATAATATCTCGACACCAATTTTTGATAAGAATTTGCCTAATTCTACCAGTCCCTCTTTGTCTGAGACCGAGATGAGGGCCCGGATAATTTTGTTCGATTGTTGGTTTGTCATTCGTTTCTTTTAATCGTTTGTTATGAGGCGACGGCTCTTATGGGGCCGCCTGCTTCGGGCTGGAATTCGGGAACATAGGCGCGAATGAGCGCAATGATTTCGTCAATGTCGCCGGTATTTGCAGCGGCGGTGATCCCGTCAATCTGTATCGTCAAAGTCTCAAGGT
>CAJJCG010000114.1 GCA_905182615.1 Alphaproteobacteria bacterium UBA2964
CAACACCCCAATGTTTATTGTCTCAAACAGACATGGGTAAACAAGAAATATGCCGCTAGAGCAATGTCTTCGGGATGACAATCTTGTGAAGACTCGTGAAGTATCAGGCAGATGTCCAAACGACAGGATATTGCTCACTGTCCAAAGGGCCGCCGGCGACGAGGTCAGGCGTATCAGGGACTGACGGGATATAGGGTCGTGGTTGCCAGGTAACGTCGTCTCCGCCAAAGCGGATTGAGACAGCCCGGCGGCGGGTACTCTTCGTGGTGTTGGGTGAGGCGTAATGCAGAACAGCCGCCTGGAAGGCCAGACAATCACCGGGTTGCAAATCATCGAAGGTCACGATGTCGAAGTTTTCCGGTTCGCCCGCAATATCAGGGGCAGGGCCATCGAAAGTGTCGGCTTCTTCTACAAGGTCACCCAAGCCAATTTTAATTGGCTGGTAGATTTTGCCCCAGCGATGAGAGCCCCGAACAAAACTGACCGCGCCGGACTCTGGGCTAGTTGGGTCCATTGGGATCCATAGCGAGATGATTTGTGTCCCTGACAGCTCGTAATAGGGCAGGTCCTGATGCCAGTAGGTTGGATTGTCTGTGCCGGGTTCTTTTACCAGGAGGTGCTCATCAAACAGGTTGAGTTTTTTTGAGCGCATGAGTTGCGCGCCGGTTTGCCGCACTAACGACTCGTCGAGAAATTTTTGAAACTCTGGGAACCGTCGCCGCATGTGATGGTCGGTGAAAAAACGGCCTTTGCCTTCCTCGGCATATTCCTTGGAGGTTTGCCCGGGATTTGCCATGGCGCTTTCGGTTCCAGCACGCAGTAAATCCATCATGTCTTCTGGGAAGACATTGCGGACAAGGGCAAAGCCATCATCTAGCCAGGATTGTGAAAGTTCTTCTGTAACCATTTTGTTTGTGGGCCTCTCTATCCAGCCAGTGCCTTGATGGCTTCTTCAAATCCATCCGGGTCAAACAAATGTGGTCCCAAGCCACATTTCCATGTTACCCGGCCATCGACGTCGAGCATATAGAGCCGTTCTGGCATCGCCTTGTACTTCCCTTCGACTTCGTTGGTCATGTTGTCGAGGACCATTGGAAAAGAGAAGTTGAAACGGAGCATGCAGGCTGCCGCAACTTCGGCGCGCTCGTCATCGTTCGTAGGCTGGGTGTAGAGCACATCGTCGTCGATATTCGGCGGTGATTGCGATCCGTCTGTTGGATGTGCTTCCTTGATATAGACACAGAGGAACTCAACTCTGTCGCCAAACTCTTTCGCGATATTATCGAGACGCACGGCCTCGCGGCGAAAAGGTGGTCAGGTATATGATCCGAAGATCAGTCCGACAGGTTTTCCCCTGAGTGACGATAGTGTCATCTGTTCTCCGGTGCGTTCACCGGCAGGTCCCAGCCGTTCCAATTCGAAGTTCGGCGCCTCGTCTCCAATTTGGGGAGAGTTCACGTCATCGGCGAGGCGTTTTCGATAGCCTGCGCGCATGCCGTCACGAGTCCAGCCGCGGAATTTTAGCTCATCGTCGCTGATCCCGGCTATCCGATTTTCCATTTTCTGAGGCAGTTCAATGTCCATCGTGTAATCCTCTGGATTAATCGTTTGCCGGTTTCACGTCTTTGACAGCTCCGCGCCAGCCACCGGCGGTGATGTCAAACATCTCGCCGGTCGGCATACGGTATTTGATTTCGTAAAAGCTATTGGGGTCACCGCTTTTATTTCCCATGACGTGTTCTGCACCGGCGGCCTCCGCCTGTGCGCAGGCTTTTTCAACGTCGTCAACCCAAATGCCGAAATGATCAATCCCGAAGAACGGCTCGTCACCTTCATAGCCGAGCGGCTTTCCCTTACGATTGAGCAGCGCGATATTGACGGTGCCGTCGGTGAGGTACTTGGTTCCGGTTCCGGAGTGTCCAACTTCCTCCATATCAAAGGCTTTTTTGAAAAACTCACAGCTGGCTTCAGGATCTTCAACTGAAAGTGCGATGTGGCGTAATTTCCCCATGGAATTCTCCCGGTCAGGATTAGTTTTGTTGGTTGAAATGTCGTTGAGTGCTGTGCTGCCGTCAACAGCAATCGACGCATTGGCGGATAAAGCGATGATGCGGTAATAGTGGTATCTGCAATGTAATTTCGGAGGGAGAATGACCCGGCAGCTTTTGGTTCTGCGTCACGGCGAGGCAGAAAACGGTTCTGGTATTGAAGATTTTGATCGTGCTTTGGCAATCCGCGGCTATGCGGAAATCGAACTGATCGCTAACTGGTTGCTGACGGAAGGGTATGTGCCTGAGCTGATCATTGGTTCTTCTGCCGAACGGTCAGCAGCGACGGCATTTCATGCCGCCGGTATTATGGAGCTTGATGAAACGCAGGTCGCTGTCGATCAATCGCTGTATCTGGCGCCTAAAAAAGTCATTCTTGATATGATCGCCACGCTGCCTGAAGAAGCACATTGCGCTATGATCGTTGGTCACAATCCCGGCTTGGAGGATTTTGTATCAGCCGTTGCCGGTTATGACAGCTTTGCCAATGCCGGCGGCAAGATGTCGACCGCGACTGTCGCCTGCCTCGAGTTCGAAGGCGAGTGGGGCGAGATTATGCCCGCACTGCCAACATTAAAATTTATGAAGCGGCCACTCGACGTTGTATAGCGACGTTACTTAACGGCGGTGCACATAATCTCGACCAAGTGGCCCGGTGTTAGCACAACGCCAACGCCCGCTCGTGCCGGTGGGAAAGCCGGGTCCATCCATTCCATCCAGGCTTCATTCATCTCACTCTTGAGATCCATGTCAGACATGTAGACAACCGAGCTAACGATCTTGGTTTTGTCTGAGCCAGCTTCGGCGAGAACGGCGTCGATCTTTGCCAGGACCTCTTCGGTTTGCTGCTTCATGCCAACAGTTGTGTCATCGGCAACAATGCCGGACATGTAGATGGTATCGCCGTGGATGACGGCCTTGCTGTTCCAGGCGCCGGGCTGAATTTGGTCAATGGTCATGATGGTCTCCCTGTTTGAGGGTGAAGGTTCGTTTCACCCATGTTCGTTGCTTGAAGGTACCTTATTGCTACGGTAACTTCACGTCATTCTATTTAGATTGGATCAGGACATGGACGGCACACAATCTTCGAATAATTCAGAAACCGACATTTGGTCGGAAGCGGGTACGACGCGCGTTCCGTTTCAGGTTTATCAAGATGCCGAAATTTACGCGCAAGAGCTGGAAAAGATCTTCTATGGCTCGTCCTGGAACTATGTTGGCCTTGAATGCGAGGTTCCAAATTCCGGAGATTTTCGACGTAACTTTATCGGCGAACGTGAAGTTCTGATGATCCGCAAGGGTGACGGTGCGTTATCGGTTGTCGAAAATCGTTGTGCGCATCGCGGCGCCCAGCTCTGCCAGACGCTTTCCGGGAACGCCGGAAGCGCCATTATGTGTCCGTATCATCAATGGACCTACACCCTGGATGGTGAGCTTACGGGCATGCCCTTCAAGCGGGGAATCAATGGCAAAGGTGGCCTTAATCCTGATTTCGATATGAAGGCCCATGGCCTGGTTGCTTTGCGGGTCGAGAGTTTGAATGGCGTCGTCTTCGCTAGTTTTGATCATGACGTGCCGACGCTGAAAGAATATCTCGGTCCCGACATGGTGAAGTATTTCACGCGCATTTTTAATGGCCGTGGTTTGCGGGTCGTGGGGTACGAGCGGCAGGTGATTGATTGCAACTGGAAGCTCCAGATGGAGAATCTAAAGGACCCTTATCACGCCGGTATCCTGCATCTGTTTTTGATCTCGTTTGGTCTGTTCCGGCTCGATCAGGAATCGAAATGTCTGGTTGATGACAGCAAGGGCCATTCGGTTCTTATGACAAACAAGGGGACTGAAGAGGGCAAGGAAGATACCGGTGGTGTTAAAATTGCAGCGCCCGATTTCGCGCTGACCGATCATGATTTGATACAACCGCGTCTGGAATTTGGCGACAATACAACGCTGTCCATTCAGACTTTATTCCCATCAATCATCATTCAGGCGCAGTGCAATACGCTGGCGACCCGCCAGGTCATTCCCAAAGGCCCGGGAAGTCATGAGCTGGTCTGGACGTTCTTTGGCTTTAAGGATGACGATGACGAGATGAAGAATTTACGGCTGCGTCAGGCTAACCTGATGGGCTCTGCCGGGTATGTAACGCTGGACGATGCCGAAGCTCTTGAGTTTAGTCAGGTGGGTCTTAGCGGTTCATCGGCGGGTGATGCCGCAGTCCTTGAAATCGGTGGTACGGATTGTGAATCCAATGACCATCTGGTGACTGAATCGCTGATCCGCGGTTTTTACATGAAGTATCGCGACATTATGGGCCACGGAAAGGCGGGTGCCTGATGGACCAGTCAGAGATTAGCCAGCCTGTGACAGACGATGTTGTTCTGCGGCGAATTGAGCGGTTACAGCTAAACTATATCTCGTCTATCGATGAGGGGCCGCTAGATAACTGGCCGCATTTTTTCACCGATAAATGTCTCTACACGGTTGTCTCGCGCGATAATTTTGACCGCGGGATGGAACTTGGTGTCATGCGCTTTGAATCGGTTGGCATGTTGATAGACCGCGCAACTGCGACGCAACATGCAGCGGTCTTTGCGCCGCGGATTATCCGTCACCTATTGGGCCCTACTTTGGTTGATGATACCGGCGAAGGTTACCGGTCGCGCTGTAATGTCGCGATCTATCAGACCTCACCTGACGGTGACACGATGCTCCTGATGACGGCCATCTATAACGACCTAATAGTCGAGCAGGATGGTGTGCTCAAATTCAAGGAAAAACGCGTGATTTACGACACTCACCGGATACCGGATTCGATCGTTTATCCGCTATAACGCATTCGGTTTAACCTCACGTAGGCGCTAAATCAGGCCAGACACTTTGTTGACCTGCGCCGGGCCAGGCTGCGGGCGCGGCTGCTTTTTCGGCAGCAGCATGTCCGGGAAGCTTTGAGTCCCAGCCAGTACCGGTCAGGCGGTTACCGTTAAAGCCATTTGAGTCGTCCGACATCAGCCAGACAATCGGCGCCTGCATAACTTCCGGCTGGACCATAGAGTCGCGGTCCGGTGATGACGAGGGTGGCACCATCGCCGTATTCGCCGGTCCGCCTGGAACCAACACGTTGACGGAAACACCACTACCTTCGCAGTCTTTGGACCAGCAGGCAGATTGCGCTTCAAGTGCTCCCTTTGACGGTCCGTAAGGTGTCCAGCCACGACGGATCATTGTATCCATACTCGTTGTGACGTTGACGATGCGTCCCCAGCCTTGTTCGAGTAGATGCGGCATGGCGCCTTTGGAAATCAGGAAGGGTGCCCGAACATTAACGTCAAAGATCGCCTGCCAGCGTTCATCGGGAACATCCCAGAACTTAATATTGTTCACATAGTAATCTTCACGAATGCTCGAAAGGCCGATCCCAGCATTGTTGACCAATCCATGCAGGCCGCCCAGCGCTTCGATAGCGCGCGATGCGATGGCGGCGCAGGCATTGATATCCCGCAAATCGGCGGCGAGGGGTAAAACCTCTCCCGGGCCTTCAAGAGTGGTGAGGGCTTCCAGCCTGTCCATTGCAAAATCGACCGCTGCGACCTTTGCGCCATTGGCAACCAGGGCCGCCACCATAGCCCTTCCCAGGCCACCGGCAGCACCGGTAACAATTATGATTTTCCCATCCAGCTGATTTTCTACCATTTCGACCTTTGATTACCCTTAAGTGTTATTTGCTGCGAAGGTATGGGGCGTTGAATCAATTGACAATGGTGATCTTGTGTTTCTGGTGTTTTTGGGTGCAAAATAAGAACAACTTCAGCTCCACAGAACGGGCACATGAATGACAAAACATCTTACAGAAGAACAGGTCGAGAGCTTCAAAGACAACGGCTTTATCTCACCGATGGATGGGCTATCCGCCGCAGAGGCGCAAGAATGCCTCGAATGTCTCGAAGACTATGAAAAGCGAACCGGCAATGCAGCGCAGGATAGCCTGACGCTCAAATCGCATTTGCCGTTCGGGCTTTTTAGCCGCGTAATCCGCAATGAGCGGGTGCTGGACGCCGTAGAAGATTTAATTGGCCCGAATATTTTGTGCTGGGGGTCGTCCTTTTTTGTGAAGGAGCCACAATCACCGACGTACGTTTCTTGGCATGCCGACACTTATTACTACGGGATCGAGCCGCAAGAGACGGTAACAGCGTGGATTGCCTTTTCGCCGAGCAATCTTGAGTCAGGGTGTATCCGGTGTGTGCCCGGTAGCCACAAGATCAAGACAGAATTCGAGAATGCGCCTAACGAAAATAACGTCCTCAAGCGTGGCCAGAACACGAAGAATGTCGATGAGTCTAAGGCTATACACATGCCCTTGGAACCCGGCCAGTTCTCAATCCATCACGAATGCACGGTGCATTCTTCGCAGCCTAACAATGCGGATCACCGGCGGATAGGTTATTCAATCCACTACTGTCCAACCCACGTTCGGGAAACCATGTATGACCCGGTGGATGGCAAGAAATCCGCAGCTTTGGTGCGTGGTGTTGATGAATATAATCACTGGGATCCCGAACCGATGACCGAAGTGGATTATGATCCGGTCATGGCCGAGCATATGGTCGAGATTCGCCGCCAGTTCATGTCTCGCAACAAAGGGAGAGCTTGATATGCCTGATGGTATGGCTCGCCCGATGCTGCCGGCGGTTGAAAAATTTGTTGTGGCGATGCGCAAAATCTTTGAGGACGGTGTGCCGGAACCGGACCGTTGGGAATTGTGCCGGGAACATTTGAAAGAAGTGATCGCTGACCCTGATGTTAAAGTGCACGCAGAGGACTGGCCGATCACCGGCTTTAACCCCGAAACCAACAGGGTTCAAAATTTGCTGTTTTACGAAGATCCCGATTACGGATTTGTCATCAACGCGCTGATCAAGAAGCCGGGCGGTTTTGCTATGATCCATGATCATGGATCGGCCTGGACAATTTATGGCGTTCTCTCTGGCCAAGAACGCATTGTTCATTTTGACGCAGAAGAGAAACCTGATGGTACGTTTGAGACCAGCGAAAGCCATGCGGAATATTGCGAGCAAGGCGACGTCGACGTCGTGAAGCCCTGGCTGATTCATTCTGAATTTGCTGGTGATAAGAAATCCATCGCGGTGATCGTGCGCTCTAAACGCTCTGGAACCTTTAAACAATACCGCTACCTTGAAGACGGTAGTCGGGTGGTTATTAAAGGCCCAGAACAAGTGCCTTACGAACTGGCGTGATTGTTTCGCGTATCATCTGAAGGACGGCTTAACTGCTGCCCTTTTCATGTCGGAGCAACTTCAATAGAAACAGAATATGTGGGCATAGGAGGTTTCATTGAAGTTCGGCTATTTCACGCTTTCGGATAACCACTATCCAGATAATCCGAGAACGGCATCTCAATTCGTTTTGGAAATTCGGGAACAGGCAATCCTCGCCGACAAGCTAGGCTACAATTCTGCCTGGATAGGCGAACATCATTTCGATCGCCTCGGTGTGAATTCGCGCCCAGACATTTTGCTGGCGAGCATTATCCCCGAAACAACAAATATCCGACTGGCGCCGGCGGTGAATGTGCTGCCAATCCATCACCCAATTCATGTCGCTGAGATGTGGGCGACGTTGGACCTGCTGTCGGGCGGTCGGGTCGACTATGCCTGCGGTCGTGGCTATGATCGTGAGGAGTATGTCCCCTTTGGTGCCGACTTCATGACCTCGGCTGAGGTGTTTGAGGAAGGGCTGGATGTTCTGAATAAGGCTTGGACTGATCCCGGCGTATGGTCCCATCACGGCGAGCATTATCATATTGATGATATGGAGATCACGCCGAAACCGGTGCAAGAATTGATTCCTATTTATGTTGGATCATTCTCGAAAACGTCAGTTGATTTGGCAGCACGCAAGGGCTTCAACATCGCCTATGCGCCTTTTGCAGCCTCGATGGTGTTCGGTGGTTTGAAGGAAGCCGTCGACGCGTATCGAAACGCAACAATTGCTGAGGGCAATATACCGGGTAAGGCAATCTGTAGCTATTTTATCTATATCGCTGATACGCCTGAAGAAGAAGATCGCGGGCGGCAGTATCAAATCGATTACTTCCAGAACTGCGTGCTGCGTGCTTTCCCAGATGACCCGAGTAAGATGCCGCCGACCATGCATTACTTCATGAAGATCAATGAAATTTTGCGGAATACCAAGAAGGAAGATCTGTCTGACCGATCTATTCTCATCGGTTCTCCGGCGAAGATCATCGATAGTCTGAAAAATATTCAAGCTTCAGGAATCGACGAAGTCATCCTATATTTCAATGTTGGCCGCAAACCGCATGAAATGGTAAAAGAACAGATGCATCGCTTCACCGAAGAGATTGCACCGTCCTTCGCGTAACAATGTTTTCCTCAGCCTTTGAGCGACAAGGAGATCTTGCTGTGATCGTGCGACGCGAAGGGTTGCACGGATTCGTTCTGTTTGATCTCCATGGGTTTTGGCAGAATATATACGGCTTGGTGCCAATGGGTTCGTGGCGCCCCTGGAGAGGTCGATAGTGTGACTTCAGGACTAAGCCGAAAATCGAACAAGAACGCCATCCCGTGCGCTATTCCGTCACTGTGAGGCGTTAGCCGAAAACTCCCCTCTGCCGCTGTGGGAATATCCTGGAAGAAATCAAATTCAAATACCCGGGTCGGATCACACAACATTTGCCACTGAAATTTCGACAAATCAGTCTGTAGATACATGTTGGGGCGTAGGTTGTTGAAAAGAGAAATATCAAAACCGTTTGCGGCATCGACGCTACGCTCGCGG
>CAJJCG010000115.1 GCA_905182615.1 Alphaproteobacteria bacterium UBA2964
GCCAATGGCAAGGCATCACCGCGCTGAAGCAATTCAATCGATATCCCATCCGGCGACCGGATAAACGCCATATGACCATCCCTTGGCGGACGGCATATGATGACCCCACCATCCATCAAGCGCTGACAAACCTCGTAAATATCATCGACGCGATAAGCAAGGTGACCGAAATTACGGCCGCCATCATACTCTTCCGGATCCCAGTTATGGGTTAGTTCGACGGTCGGCCGGCGAGTTTCTTTGGCAGCTTCCGCGTCACCAGATGCAGCCAGAAAGATCAAAGTGAAACGTCCCTTCTCGCTGTCTTTGCGGCTGACCTCGACCAACCCAAGCAGATTGCAATAAAAGTTTAGCGACACGTCGATATCGCGAACGCGGACCATCGTGTGTAGATATTCCATTCATAATTTCTCCGGTAAGGGCGGCTCGTTGGCTACATTATACAAAACCCCCGCTGCCATGCACCACGGAGATGTTTACACCCGAGCTTTAACGATCAGAAACGGCTTTTCGACTGCATAGTGGATGAATAAACCCGCCAACAGAGACATAACCCCGAACACAGCAAGGAATGAAACGAAGCCCGCATTGACACCAGAGATTGTCAGCGCCAACGGAATTAAGGGCAAGTAGATGAGATAAAGCGGATAGGAAATACGCGACAGAAAGAACAGGCTGTCACTTTCAAGCAATCCACCTCGCCCTGCTCCGAAAACTGTTCCGAGCAGTATGGCCGCAAACCCGGCAGCGATAAGGGTTGGTTGAAATATTTTATCAAACAAGGTGATGTCTGCGAGCCAATTGTTAACTGCGAGAAAACTACCAATGACCGCGAGACCATCGACGACACTGTACTGAACTGGTTTGTTGCGAAATGTTGCACCAGAGATAAAGCCGGTACGAATATAATCGCTTTGCAGCATGCCGCCGCAATCATCAATGCGTTCTTCAATTCCTGCCATTTGCCTACCCCTTATTTGCCTATGTGACCGGCTGTGATGCGATCGCCACGTTTTACAACTAGAACGGTAAGGGGCCTCAGATCACAAATCGAGAGTCAAAAATGGTACATCCTGTGGCAAATTTCAGACCTGCAAGGGAGGACGTAACGGAAGTTGTGGGAAATGCCTCAGAGAATAGGGACACGGCAATAAGACGATCGGGTGCTTAAATTCGCGGGCCTATTTTCTCGATTGTTCCGCCTCGATAACAGCCAGACGCATGGCATCCCGTCTACCAAAGACAAACAAGGCAACGACCGCCGAAACAGCGACACCGACCAGCATCGGCCAGGTAAACCCCCAAAAGCCCGAGAGCCCGCCGATAAGCAGCGCACCAAGTGCCGGACCAGACCGGTTAAGCAGCCCCCAAAGCGACATCACGCGACCCCGCAGATCGCCACGGACACCGCCCTGCACAATCACTTGTCCGGCAATATTGACACCGACCTGGGCAGTGCTCAGCAGAACAGTACAAAAAACTGCGAACCAAAAGTTCGATGTTGAAACAAACAGGGTCAACGAAACCAATGACCCAAAGACCGAGTACAGATAGGCGTTAAGAATGGCGGTGGGTTTTCGGAGGTTCCCGATCAAAAGTGAAGCGATAACCGCGCCGACACCAGCGGCTGACACCAGAATTGGAACGCCTTTATCCGGATCAAATCCGAAGACAGTTTCTGACAGGCCCGGCAACAATTCCATATAGGCTCGCAATAGTAGAGATGCGAATATCATGTTCAGAAACAGGTATTTGATGACCGGATGTGCGGCCGCATACCGGACACCTTCGGCGAGATGACTCCGCATCGACCTGCCCGCTTCCGCCTTGCGATCCGGGTTGGTCATTTTGACGCCAAACAACGCCAGCGAAAAAATTAAATTCGCGACAGCATTAATCGCAAAAACGACGCCAACACCCCACAGAGCCAGGATGGGTGCGACCAGTGCCGGGCCAAGTGTCCGGCCAAGATTAAAAAGGATTGAATGCGTCGCGATGGCCGCCGATAAATCTTCGCGCGGCACCAAATTAGGCGCAAGCGACATGCGCACGGGGGTCCAAAATCCAGTACAAATTCCATGCAACACAGCAAAAGCGGTCAACATCCAAATATCAACCAGCCCGGCAAACGTCATAGCCGCAAGCGCGGCGGTGACGCCCATCATTGCAAACTGAACGATCCGAGCCATTGCCAACCGGTCGTAACGGTCTGCCATTGCTCCGGCTATCGGTGAAATCAGAATGCCGGGCCCAGCCTCAGCAATCGCTATAACGCCGAGCCAGAACCCCGAATGGGTTAGATCCCAGGCGAAAACTGCTAATCCAATCCGATAAAACCAGACACCCGCACCAGCGAGCCAACCCGCCCCTTCAACAATCGCAAAGTCGCGATGCCGAAAAGCCCGAAAGGTGCTCTTCGTCATGATCGTGTCGATTAGCGGTTGGAACATAAACGGGCTTTTCCTTCTCGGGCGCCGCGGCTGTGATATAGAATATCGTGGAGTATGAACTGTCGATAGGGCTGTTCCAAAAACAGATGATGTATTAGGAGGCTACACTGAAAAAGGCCGTATATTTTGATCGAGATGGCACGCTCAATGTTGATAGTGGCTATGTCCACGACTGGGCCAATTTCGTGTGGATTCCTGGTGCCCGAGAGGCGATCAAGCTGGCCAATGATCAAGGGTATCTCGTCTTCGTCGTCACCAATCAATCAGGCATTGGGCGTGGATACTACGGCGAGCAAGCGGTTCACGCGTTGCACGATCAGATGAATGCCGATCTCGCCAAAATCGACGCCCATATCGACGGATTAGAGTTCTGTCCGCATCATCCCAAAGAAGCACAGCCAGAATACCTAACGACCTGTGATTGCCGCAAACCAGCGCCCGGTATGCTCTTAAGACTAATAGCAAAATGGCAAATCGATCCGGCACAAAGCCTGATGATCGGTGACAAGGATACCGACGTCGCCGCTGCTACGGCGGCGAATGTTTCTGGACATCTATTTTCGGACGGTAATCTTAGAGATTTTCTCGCGCCTTTGCTGACGGATTAGCCGAGATACCGGAAGAGCGCTGTAACACCAATATAGGTGCCCAGCAAAACGAGTGCGATCAGGAACACCCGACGAAAAACGTCCTCAGACATGCGTTGGCGTATTCGTTGACCAAAGACCATACCCAATATAGCCGGCATCAATCCCACTGCAGAAAGGACACCCAACTCTGCCGTCAAAAGCGCTTTGCTTTGCAATGAGATCGCCACGCCAACGGTCGACAGTGTGAACAATATCCCCATCGCCTGAATGAGTTCGTCACGTTTTAGGCCCAACGCTTGCAGATAGAGTACTCCGGGAAAGGCAAACGAGCCGGTCATTCCGGTGAACACACCATTTATGAACCCTATGACTGGCCCAGCCCAGCTTTCCTGACCAGCGCGAACAGTCATCCGGTAATTCGCGAGGCCCGAAGCGCCGTAGACCACCAGAAGAACGCCTAGCAGAGCCGAGAGCAGGTCAAGATCAATTGTGATCAATGCTTGTCCGCCAAGCCACACTGCACCGAACGCCAGGATAAAGAATATCGGCAAGCGCTTCAAAAGCGCCAATCCATTGCCACCGACAGCTGCCTGCCACACATTTGTGATGAAAGACGGCACCAGCATCATCGCCATCGCGGTTGGCAAATCCAGCAATGCTGTGAGCAAAGCAAGGCTCACCGCCTTCAACCCAATACCAACAACCCCCTTAACCGTTCCCGCTAACAGGAAGGTGACGACGATCGCCGTCAGAGTGAAGGGATCAGCCACACAAAGGCGCCGCTAAGCCGCTTTGGCAAATTCCGCCTGAATCTCTTTTTCAAATGCTAATAGCTTTTGAACGCTGGGGCGTATTTCCATCCGGTCAAAATGCGCCTGACAGTTTTTGAACGGCGAAAGATCGAGCTCGAACTGGCCAGCGCGGCGGAAACACCAATAGAAATTGGTATCCGGCGCGGTAAACCGGTCAAAGAAATATTCCTTGCCGTCGAGCAAATCTTCCGCGATCTGGAAACACTCAAAAACATGCTCGGCGGCATGGCTGCGGATATTCTCTTCGGTCCCCGCGATATCACAGACCTTGGGCGGACCATTGATCACCCGCAGATAGGGATGGATTCCGGAAGAACACCATGAGACCAGCGACACCGCCTGCAGCTCATCCCACGGGTCACTCGGCAATAAATTTGCTTCCGGGAAGGTCCGGGAAATCCATTGCTGGATCGCGACATTCTCGGTCATCTTTTTACCATCAACGACCAGCAGCGGCACCTTATGCTTGGGATTGATAGCCCGGTATTCCGCCGACATGTGCTGCTGTTTGCGGAAATTAAGCGACACCGCCTCAAACTCGGCACCAGCTTCGGTCAAGGTGATATAAGGCGCTAGCGCGCAGGTAATTGGAGCGTAGTAAAGTTGGATATCCATTTGATGCGTCTCCAGAATGAATTTGGTGACCAAACTATAGCCCGAAAATATCGCAACGCCAGACGGCGATACGAAACAGTGCTATTTCGGAATAAAGATGAAGTTCTTGACGTAGCTACCCTGGCTGCCACGTTCAGCGTTGATCTGGTGCTCTTCAAGTGACAGACGGCTGATATTCGAAAATACACCATCGATCAGCGCAAAGCCGTCATAATCCAGCGCTTTCATCATATCAAAGACATCAGTGACACCAGCACCCGCATGCGTGAATTCGTTTTCAACGAACAGATTGGGCCGATCTCGGGCCAAGGTTTCCTGCGCGCCCTCGAGGACCGATTTTTCATGCCCTTCGACATCAATCTTGATAAAACCGATATCCTTATAGTCTAGGTCGTCTATCCGACTACCCGGCACCTTCACGACACGGCCTTGGCCTTCGTCATATTCTATACTGGCGCCATTACTAGACCAACCCTTGCGGCCCTTGGGGACCACAAGCTCGGCTTCACCGGTTTTATCGGACAGTGCCATTTGCAGCACAGTGACATTCTTATCAGCGACGTAGCGCAAGACACGGAGTGGGATCGGGTTGGGCTCAAACGCATAAACATGTGGCGAATAACGCGACAGGAAATAGGTGAACAGGCCAAGATTTGCCCCAACATCCAAACAAACCCGTTTAGGATCAACGATAAATTTCAGAAGCCCCATCTCGGGATCGATCTTGCGCATATATTTGTGCGACCGATGCCGATAATAGCCACGAAATGGTACATAGCGAAACTTGATATCAAGGCGAATATCGTTGATTAAATCTCGAAAGTTTTCCCGTGGAAGTGTGCTCATTGCCGCCCGCAATTCTCAAATTTTAATACTATTAAAGCTCTAACACGGAACGCCGAGTCATGGCAGAGCGTCGTTTGCCGCGAATGACAGTTCAGCCGTACGGTTGATGCAACGCCAAGGACACGCTATCAACACCCGCGAGATAGAAGATTAGACAATTTCATTGAGGAGAAACCTTATGCCCCAGGCCGAAGCAAGACATATTCTGGTTGATACTGAAGAGCTTTGTGAAGAGCTCAAAACGCAAATTTCTGGCGGCGCTGATTTCGGCGACGTTGCAAAAGAGCATTCTTCCTGCCCGTCAGGCGCCAGCGGCGGCGCCCTTGGTTCATTTGGCCCTGGCCAGATGGTTCCTGAATTTGATCAGGTCGTGTTCAGCGCACCGGTCAATGAAGTTCAGGGCCCGGTCAAAACTCAGTTTGGCTTTCACCTGCTAGAAGTGACCAGCCGTACCGACTGATTAGCACCAAAAAGTTTGATCGCGGGGGAGGCCTTAGAGGTCGTACCCCGCCATCAGATCATCGACGACGCCATCGAGCTTGTCCCACCCGGCGACCTGATAGCTGTAAAGATCCATTATAAAGCTCGGCCCGGCGTAGAATTTCTCATAGAGCATATGCCGCCCGGCGAATTCCGTCCCCAGAATATCCCAGGCCAGCCGAAACAGTTTCATCCTGTCTTTAGCGCTTTGGTCAGGTAGCGACCAGTAAGTCTCAAACTTCTTGTTGAGTTCAGGGTCCTCCATCACAGACGAATCCGCAGGCATTTGAATCGGCCCGCCGCCCATTAGTTCGCGAACGACATCGCAGATCTTTGAGTGGTTATTGGTGCACCAGTGTAGCGCCGCATACATAAACCGGCGATTGATCGTCACATAGCCATTCGGCATATCCTCGCAATCATATATCTGACCACGCACCATGCTTTCCAATGTCGCGAGCTGCGCTGCCAGATTACCCAAAGTACCTCGTACAGCCGGTATTGCGCCCGCCTTATTGGATTCCGTCAGCTTGTGCGCGATAGCAACAATCAGCCGTAGTTTTTCAACAAAACGAACATTGGCCTGATGATTGGCTAGCGCGTGGCCTGGTGTTCTAAAATATATTTCCCGCGTCATCGCGACGTTGTTATGCAGGAACACCCGATCCCACGGCACTTTGACATTTTCAAACAGGATCGCCGCATCGGTCTCGTCATAGCGCGCAGAAAGCGGCATATCGAATTCGCTACCGGCCATCGCCTCATAGGATTTGCGCGACCAGATGGACACGCCGTCAGAATTGAGCGGCACGGCGCAGGTAATCGTCTCCGCCTCGTTACCCGGCGGTACTGGCTGCAAATTGCCGACCCAGGTTTCGTGGCAATAAATAGCTCCGGTGCCAATCATCTTGAGCCCATTAATCGTCACCCCTTCCTCGTCTTCTGACACCACCCGCAACGTCGGTGATATGACATCGGCTGCATCTATTTCCACCCCCGCACGGCGCGAACCTTGCGGATTGGTGACAGCATGGGACATAAACAGATCTTCCCGGCGCGCTTTGCGGTAATAGGCCTCGAGACGATCACCGGCACCGTCGAGGATTTCATTAAAAAGCTCTGGCTGGGTCGCCAGACCGGTCAAGTAACTTGGGAAGTTATCTGGCGAACGCCCCATAAAACCATGCGTCCAGGAAGCAATCCGTCGATGGGTTTCGTAGCGCCGTTCAAGATCATCGCGGCTTTTGGGTTTTAGAAAATAGGTCGAGAATTCGTCGCCGTCTTCCTCACTAACCATCACGTCACGATTTTCGGGTGCCGCTTTGCGGTCATAAATCATCGCGATGGTTTCAGCACCCTTGGCGAAAGCCGGGTGGGTCGTAATATCCTCGACCAGCTCTTTGCCGATATAGACCTTGCGCCCGTCACGGATACTTTCGAGATACTCTTTACCGGTTAACATCTTGTTCGCCTCACGCTGCTGTCAGAATGGCACGCACCGGTGCGCCATCGGCACCGGCGATCTTCATTGGAAGACAGGTTAAATTATAGGCCCCCGGCGCTATTTCGCGAAGGTCCAGCCCTTCGACTATGATCACCTCTACGCTCAACAGAATTACATGTGTAGCCGCATCCCTGTCCGCGAAAAGCTGAATTGACAGGTAGTCAATGCCAATCAACCCTATGCGACGATCAACGATCCATTGTGCTGCTTCCCTGGTTATGGCAACAAATTCTACGTCAAAATCATGATTAGGAGTTTCCCAAAGCGCTGAATTGTCGGTTTTCAAAAGTAATCGTTTCGTACCTGCGGGGATGTTAAGGGCTTCAAGATGACCTGGTGTAATTTCCTTAACACCAAGAACCTCTGCAACAACACAGGGGCCGACCAGCATATTCAGGTCCAGCTCGTCGACTCCTTTACCATCTGCAATAAAATGGCGAGGAGCATCAAGGTGGGTCCCGAAATGAACACCAGTATCAATTCGCGTCACATTGGAACGGCTCCCGGCCTCCTGACTTTTCATTAGAGTCGTTGTAGGTGTCGGGTCCCCCGGCCACAACGGCAAGTCGGTTCGAAACGTCACTGTAATGTCTTTTATTCCTGTCATTCCCGGTTTCTCTATCAGGATTATTTGCGCAAATAGGGTGCGCGCGGCTATTGTACCGCAAACCTAACACAGGAGAAACTTATGTCGCAGGGGACAACAGAGAAACTTGCCGATTTTGCCGCTTCACTCTGCCTCAATGATATTCCCGCGGATGTAAAAAGCTCTACCATAGCCTTACTCGCCGATGCACTAGCCTGCGCACTTGCCGGGCATCAGGGCGAGGAAACCAGTCAGCTTCATGCAATGGCTTCGGCCTTGGGCCAATCCGAAGAAAGCAGTGTCATCGGTGGCAAGCATATGTCGCTGGCCGGCGCCACGATGATGAACGGCTACCTCATCACTGCCGTCACCATGTGCGATGTCCACCGCGCAACCCTGACCCACATTACCCCCGAAGTCGTCCCCCCTGCGCTGGCGATCGCAGAGCGCGACGATTTGTCGGGCCGCGCTCTGCTGGCCGCACTCGCCGCCGGGTTCGAAGTAACAACCCGGGTCGGTATCGGCCTCGATTATCCAGTATTCCGGAAAAAGGGCTGGCATGGTCCGGGTGTCATCGGACCTTTCGGCTCTGCCGCCGCTGTCGGCAGCCTACGTGGCTTTAACACTGATACAATGGCCCGCTCATTTGGCCTCGCCGGCAGTCAGTCTGCGGGCACCTTCGCCGCCTGGGGCACGCCAACCGTGAAATTCCATCAATGCCGCGCTGCCCTGTCCGGCCTTATGGCCGCATTACTCGCGGAACAGGATTTCGTCGCGACCAAAGAATTCCTAACCACCGAAGATGGCGGGCTATACAACACCTATGCCGAAGGTGGATTGCCCGAAGCCGTGACCGGTGACCTAGGCGACCGTTGGGAATTACAACGTATCGCGCTACGCATGTGGCCGTCGGCCACAGCGCTACAGGAGGTCATCACCTCTCTATTCAACGTCGTGCAGGAACATGACGTTGCGTTTGACGATGTCGCGAAGGTCCGGCTACGGTTGAGCCAAACGCCGTATAAAATGCATGGTGGTTTCTCGACCTATGACGCCAAATTCGAGGCGCTGCTTTCCGCGCATTACGTTGCTGGGATTTATCTCAAGGATCGCAAGGTGACCCTAGACCAGTTTGAGCCAGAATATTACGACAATCCGGTATTGCGTGATTTCGCTGCCAACAAGGTAGAGATCCTCGCCGATGACGATTTGGGTAATGGCCAGGCAATCGCCGAGATCGATACCAATGACGGTAAAACCGTCAGCGCACGCTGCGATTACCCGCTGGGCGCCCCGGAAAACCCGCTCTCGCCAGAACAGCTTGAAGAAAAGCTGCGGGTTTGCGCTGGGTATTGCCTAGCTGACAACAAGATTGATGAGCTCGCTGCCGCGATCAATGACATTGAAAACGTCGGCTCGGTCCGCGAGCTGATGACGATGTTGCGGAGTGCTTGATCGAAGCGCTTAGTCGGGGAAGAACTGATTGGCGGGACGTGGCAAACCCATATTTTCACGTAGGGTCTTGCCTTCATATTCTGTACGGAACAACCCACGATCCTGCAGCACCGGCACGAGGCGGTCGACGAAATCATCCAGGCCCTCTGGTACATACGGGAACTGGATAGTGAACCCGTCACTACCGCGGGTCATCAGCCATTCTTCCATCTCATCGGCAACTTCGCTCGGGGTGCCCATCAGGCACAGGCTCGAATGACCGCCAAGACGCTGCGCGAGCTCGCGAACGGTTAGATTGTCATCCTTCGCGGCCTTTATGGCGCGTTCACGGCTGCTCTGCCCGGCCTCGGTTTCGGGTATATCGTTTGGTAGCGGCCCATCCTGATCAAACTTAGAGGCATCAACTCCCAGAGCAATCGAAAGTGCAGCAATCGCGCTTTCATAATGGACCAGGCTATCGAGCTTCATCCGTTTCGCACGCGCTTCCTCGCGTGAGTCCGCAATGATCACCATACAAGCAGGCAGAACTTTCATGTGGTCAGGGTTCCGACCAACGACTTTCATGCGGCCTTTTACATCGGCGTAGAATGCCTGTCCTGCCGCGAGATCGCTTTGCGCCGTAAACACTGCCTCAGCAGTCTCAGCGGCGAGCTGCCGCCCGGCGTTTGACGCCCCGGCCTGGACGATCACCGGATGACCCTGAATGGGGCGACCGATATTGAGCGGCCCCCGAACTTTCAGGTATTTACCCTCATGATTAAGAACATGCATCTTGTCTGGATCGAAATAGACGCCGCTTTCCTGATCGTGGATAAAGGCGTCATCTGCCCAGCTATCCCACAAACCGGTCACAACATCATAGAACTCACGGGCCCGGTTATAGCGCTCGTCATGTTCCATCTGATCGTCACGACCAAAATTCATTGAAGCATTAGGATTCGACGTCGTGACAACGTTCCACCCGGCACGCCCGCCGCTAATGTGATCCAGCGAGGCGAAGCGCCGCGCGACATGATAGGGCTCGTCATAGGTGGTCGATCCGGTGGCCACCAAACCGAGATTTTCCGTAACCATTGCCAGCGCTGGCAGTAAGGTCATTGGTTCGAATGACGTCGGCGTCGCAGAGCGTTTCAACGCATCCATCGGCATGTTGAGCACAGCCAAGTGATCCGCCATAAAAAACGCATCAAACTTGCCGCGTTCCAGTTTCTGCGCAAATTTCACAATATGCTGGAAATTGAAATTGGCATCCGCATAGGCGCCGGGATAACGCCATGCGCCAGCGTGGATAGTCACCGGCCGCATAAATGCACCCAAATGGAGTTTTCGATCTTCACTCATATCACGGACTTCTTTCTCTTCCCTGTCTCACGTCAAAATTCGGGCGTCTAACTCACTGGCTGTGAAGGTAGTCCCCGGTGTTACAGAAAACCAGTACCCCTACCACGTTGACTTCAACTCACATTGCCGACACCTTTCGCGAATGACTGATAAGAAACCAGAAATTCTTATTATCGGCGGCGGAATCGGCGGGCTCACCCTGGCACTGTCGCTGCAGAAGCGCAGTATCCCCTGCCAGGTTTTTGAAGCCGCCGACGAATTTAAGCCACCGGGCGTTGGCATAAATATAATGCCGCATGCGATCCGCGTTCTGACTTTGCTAGGTCTTCAGCCGGATTTGGAAAATTTTGGTGTTGAGGCTAAGGAATTCACCTTCTTCAACCGACATGGCCAGTTCATTATGGCTGAACCTT
>CAJJCG010000116.1 GCA_905182615.1 Alphaproteobacteria bacterium UBA2964
GTCACGATTACCGGGTTCAGCGCAATACTTGGACCGGTTTCAAAACCACTAATACTTGTAATTGAAGGCACGTCAGAGCCAAGTGTTTCTGAAAGCGGAACGACCATCAGCAGAAACGGCACCGCCGCGATAACCGCATCCACCCTGGTCGTTTCCGGCACCCCTTTGGCCATGATTACCGGTGACAGCGTTTCCAACACAGCAACCACAAGCGGTGGTGCCACTCTTCCTGGCGGTCAATCCACCTCAGACCAGGTTACAAATGGTGAAATGTTTCTCGGCAACACCGGTACAGAAGACATCACTATCACGTTGGGTATTCATTGGGCCTATTCCGTTATGGCGTCGACGTCCAGCGCCAACCGAAAAGCCTTTGCCTTCGCCAACCTCATTGTCGACACCCTGATTTTCGATGCGATTGGCGAACAGGTCGGGGAGGATATTTTCCACGTTGACGAACTCGCAACTGCAAATGGTTCCAGCGGCACATTTGAAACCTTTACAGACACCGCGACACTTTCAATCGATGTCATCGTACTCACCGGACCGGTTACCAGCGTCGGTATTTTTGTTGATGCACGGGGGCCGCCGAAGTGCCGGCGCTTTCTTCTGCGATGCTGTTTTATTTACCCGCCATCGTGTAAATAGACATCTCTTGGCGTAAACCAAATGTTGCCTGCATCAAACATCAACGACTCACCCAAAAAAGCTCCACTCAGTACCGTCAGCTTATAGAAATTGACGACGAACCAGATCTGCTGACAGGGTCTCCGGATGAGTCGCAAGCCTATCGGAATTCTCTCTCCGCATTGCCGCAAGAAAATGAAAACACCCAGGTTGAGATCGCCGTTGCAGACGCCAGAATCGCGAGATTAAAAGCAGATAGATAATTCTGGCATTGCATGGTTGCCGTCAGGCTAACCAAATTTCAGTGCCGACGCGGTACTTTCAAATAATCATGACGATCACCAGATCGTATAACAATATCGATTTGGCGCGAGCCACGCGTAACACTGATACTGACATCTGCCCCGGCGCCGCCAGCTGCCCATATCTTGCGATACATGTCAGGCAAGCTTTCAACAGATTTGGTTTCAATTTCTTCAATAATGTCGCCCACCTGAATATCAGCTTTGTCGGCAGGCCCGCCGTCGTGAACGCCTGAAACGACCAAATGGCCCAGCGCTTCAGTCGTTTGCATCCCTAACCATGGTTTTGCATTCTTTTGCGCACGGCCGGTATCCACCAATTCCTGATATATGGGAGGTAATAGATCAATGGGGACAAACATGTTCCCCTGACTTTCGCTGCTATTCCCACCTGGGTCCTGAACAAACAACGACCCGATCCCAACAAGAGAGCCGGAACGCGGGTCAATAAGAGCACCGCCACTCCATCTCGGATGCAACGGTGTCGTAAAAATTGCGGAGTCGAGCAAATACTCCCATGAGCCTGCAAATTCACGCCGATCAACAACTTGACCCAATATCGAAGACGGAATGCCTCCTGATGCAGCGACAACCACTTGATCGTCGGTCAAGATATTATCAACATTGGGAGCTATCGAAAGTGGCGTTAGATCGAGTGGTTCTACAGTTCTGACCAGACCAAAGCCGGTTCGGTGATCATACCCCACGACCTGCGCCGGAACCTCTTCGCCATCGGGACCACCAATTGCTATATCTGTCGCCTCTGTAATCAAATAGCCAATTGTAACCAGAGTGCCATCGGCATCAATTAATACCGCATTGCCTTCCCTTTCGGTTCCAAGGTTCCTGGCACTATGTGCATCCGCCGGAATTTTCGACCGCAACGATCTTACGGCGGCCAAACCCACTTCTAGATCAAAGACAACATCGTCATCTGTGGGTTGCGGCCCCGGCATAGGGGGTTCACCCAGGGGTAATATCCCATCAAGTCGGTGCCCGTTGGCGCGTGTTACTTCTGTCAATTTCTCTGTCCCGTCAAAATCGTTTTATTTTTTATTACCAAACCAACCCATTATCGGGAGACATGACGCTGGTGACAACAATTGATACGTCAATCGCTAATTCATGAGCGCGGTCGTTGCTTGAGAAACTAAAACCAGTTTTGCGCCCATAAAATAAACCAATGGTCGATACAAACCCGCTCGCTACAGTTATATTCGGAAACAAACACCTAGATTAGCCATTAGGCATTGATAAATAGATAAAATTTATTTCGAAAATATCAATTTCGTTTGCCAAAGAGGCCTGGTTCTCCACGCGACGGTATCGCCCGTTTCTCCATTTAGGTGTTGCCATTCTCCCCCGGCTGGCGCTTTAAATAAATGTAACCACCGTCAACAAGCAGGTTCGTCGCCGTTACAAACGATGAATCTTCCGAAGCCAAGTACAATACGGCTTTGGCGATTTCTTCGGGCTGTCCTACCCGACCAAGCATGTGCAGCTTGCCGCGCGACTCATGAAATTCTTCGGCGGTGTCGAACCGCCGCCGGGTTCTGGGTGTCTCGATGACGCCGGGCGACACCGAGTTTACCCGAATGTTATCGCCAGCCACCTCTGCGGCCAGGATTGTTGTCAGATGAATGAGGGCTGCCTTGGTCGTACAATAAGCCGAGCGGTTGGGCACCCCGATAGTTCCCAATTGCGACGCCATATTAACGATCGCACCACCACCCGCCTTACGAATTTCCGGAACGGCAAATTTCGACATCAAAAACGGCCCGGTAAGATTTACAGCAAAGGCCCGATTCCATTCCTCCAACGGCAATTCATCTACTGGCGCATCCGGAGTTACTGCCGCTGCGACATTGACCAATACATGCAATTCACCAAAAGCAGAGACCGCCGCATCGACAGCCGCCTTACACTGACCCGGGTCAGCGACATCGATAGCAATAGCTTCCGCAGCACCGCCCGCGTCTTTGATCTCCTGAGCCACAGCTTCCGCTGTTTCCGATCGTTCATCAGCGACCAGAATTTTCGCGCCTTCACTAGCCAATAATCTTGCGGATGCGCCACCGATAGCGCCACCGCCACCGGTAACCAGCGCGACCTTATTTTGCATCTTCCCTGTCGTTGTCATCCTCTTAACCCTCGTTTCAGTGATAATTCCCGTTTCTTGACGGTAGGCCGAGAGAGAACCATGCGCAATGTCAGGCCGGTCGTTTGACAAGTATCAGGGTCGCGCGCACATTGCCTTTCAATGTCCAATTCTCCAGAATCCAAGCCTCCGCGACTACTATTTCTGGCGCCCCCTCTCGAGCGTTGGAACCTTATTTCGCCGAATATACGGGGCGCCTGTTTTGTTGTCGTTGGCGCGTTCCTGCTGATCGTTATGGCGTCACTCGTCAAACATCTCGGCAAGACGTTGCCCGCCTTCGAAGTCCTCTTCGTCCGCTTTCTGGCTGGACTTATTGTCATTACACCGCTCGTCTGGCGCATGGGCCCGAAGATCGTAAAAACGTCTAAAATTCATTTGCACGCGGCGCGCGGGTTCGTCGGATTTATGGGCAACCTTTGTTTCTTCTTCGCCCTCATACACCTCACGCTGGCTGACACTGTAACCATTCAATTTTCGCGTCCAATGATCATGATCATTGTCGCTGCCCTGTTCCTGAATGAGGTCATTGGACCCAAGCGCGGGATCGTTACGATCCTCGGGTTTGGTGGCATCCTGTTGATCACCAAACCTTTTGGTGGAGGCTTCGACCCTTGGTTTATCGTGGCACTTGGCGGCACAATTTTCGGCACTGGCGTCGTCCTGACGATCAAGCTTCTCAGCCGAACCGAAGAAACTGTTACCATCATGTTTTACTTTGCGTTGTTCACAACGCTGCTGGCCTTCATTCCGGCAATGTTTGTCTGGCAAACGCCAACATGGATGGAAGTCGTTCTTCTCGCTCTTACCGGCACGCTCGGAATTGTTGGCCAGGGTCTGTTCACGCATGGTGTTGGGCTCGGGGAAACCAGCTTCGTGATGCCATTTGATTACATGCGCATCGTTTACGCGTTCATCCTTGGTATCATCTGGTTTGCAGAGACCCCTGGCTGGTGGAGCTATGGTGGCGCCGCGATCATTATCGGCAGCAGTGTCTATCTTCTTAGAACTGAAAACACTCGAAAGGCCGTAGCGAAAGACGACTGAAGGCAGTATTCAAGAAAACAAAAGAAGTTAGATGACAGGGAGACTATCATGACCACATTGATCACCGGAGCCGGACTTATCGGCACATCTTATGCGCAACACGCCGTCCGCCGAGGCGAAAAAGTCGTATTTGTCGACCCAATTCCGCGAGAAGACTACCTCCGCGCCAAACTCGGTAACGCCAATTACACCTATATAAACGAAGATGTACGCAGCCTTCCCGGTCTAATTTCTACAATCAACACCCATGGTGTAGACACCATCCTCAACACAGCATCTGTCATCGGCAAGAAGGTCAGCAATCCAATTCATTTTGGGTACGACCTCAATGTCGGCGGGGTCATGGCTGTCGCCGATGCTGCTCGGCTAACAGGGATCAAGCGCGTCATCCATATCAGCACATTCGGCGCCTATAACTGGAGAAAGATCACCGAAAGCCCGGTTGTTGAAGATAATCTCCTCGGCGCAGGCTCTGCCTACAGCAACTCGAAAGTCTCGCAGGAAATGATCCTCGAAGCTTATGCGCTGGATGCAGGTTTTGATCTGTTTATGCTGAGACTCGCAAATGTCTTTGGTGTCGGCCATTTCTGGGCCGGTTCCGGAGGAGGACAGAAGGTCCAGGATCTTGTTATGGCAGGCATTACCGGCAAACCGGCGAGAATACCTGAAGAACAGACGATGGATTTTGTCTATCTCTATGCCAAGGATTGCGGCCGCGCGGTTGATATTTGCGCGACCATCGATCAGCAACCCTCTGAACGCATTTTCAATATTGCCTATCCGGTTGTCACATCATTCAACGATCTGGTTACGATCATAAAAGATCAGCTGCCAAATTTGCGGGTCGATATTATCCCCGGGGAACCGCCAGTTAATCGGGGTGCAGCGCTCGACATAACCCGCGCTAAAGAGATGCTTGGCTGGGAACCGGAATTCTCTATGGCAGACGCCTTCGCCGATTATGCTGCGGACTTAAAAGTGCAGATGGATAAATAATTCTTCACATCCACGGGAACAAAACGCTCTAATCCTTCGTTAAAGGGTATTGGGTATAAATCTGACCTCCGTTAGCACCCTCATGATGCTGACGGCGTAGGAGACAATTTCATGACGAGTTTCGATGCCTTTATCGCGGCCAATCTTTTTGGGCTTGGTCCCAAAGGTGGTTATCTCGGCAGAATTGCTGCCGATCCGCAAAGTTGGTTAATCCGCCAACTTGGCACGGAAGATGGCGCCCTCCCTTACTTAAAAGAGCTACAGAGTAGTACATGGATGCAAGCCCGAGGCTCGCGCAAAATGCGCAAAATGTCCAATAAGCACCGCCCGAGCGGCTCATTCGTACATAGCCACGGAATTGCCAATGCATCAAATATTTCGACTAAAACCCCTAAAAATATATGCGAATGGCACTAGCGTGTGCGGCGATTTATCCATAGGATTTGTGCGTAAAAATGACTCGTAGAGAGCATAAACATGTCAGGGGAAGAACAAGAATGATTTCAATTAGCCACCTAATGAAAGAATTCACGGTGACTGATGGAAAGGTCGCGGCGCTAAACGACCTCAACATCGAAGTCGACCCAGGTGAATTTTTCGTTATTGTTGGTGCCAGTGGCTCTGGCAAAACCACCCTGTTGCGGTCTGTCGCCGGACTTGAGACGCCAGACACAGGCACGATAAAAATTGCCGACCGGACCGTATTTTCAAACGAGCCGCCTGTGTGGATTCCAGCGCAGGAGCGCGGATTTGGCATGGTGTTTCAGTCTTATGCTGTCTGGCCACATTTGACGGTCTACGAGAACGTGGCCTTGCCACTACGAGAAGGCGCACAAAAGATACCCGGTAACGAAGTCGAAGGACGCGTTAAGGAAGCCCTCGAGATGGTCCAGCTCGAAGAGCAAATACACAGACCTTCGACCCTCCTAAGTGGCGGCCAACAACAACGGGTTGCCCTGGCAAGAGCTATCGCGGTGAACCCCAGCGTTCTCCTCATGGATGAGCCCCTCAGTAATCTGGATGCCCGACTCCGGGAAGACGTCCGGGGCAAGATCCGGGACCTCGCAAAAAACCTCGGAGCCACCGTCCTTTACGTGACTCATGACCAGATCGAAGCGATGGCCATTGCCGACAAAATCGCTCTAATGAGTTTTGGCAAGCTGTTACAATATGGCTCACCGATTGAGCTATACAGAAATTCCAATTGCGCAGAAGTTGCAGAGTTCTTTGGCACCGTAAACTGGCTGCCGGGAGAACTGGACGGTGATGTTGTAAAGACAAAGATCGGTGACTTCTCCGCATCTCAGAAAGCCATCACCGACAAAAATGTTTGGGTCGGCATCAGGCCAGAGCATCTGGCCTTTCCCGAAGAGTCTTACAGCGCAAAACCCAACCATATTTTAGCTGACCTCCAAAATTCGATATTCCTTGGTGATCAGTATACGTTTGAAGCAACTGCCTCTGACTCTGCTTTACAAGGCAAGAGTCGGTCAGCGCCGAAACTGCAAAGCGATAAGTTGCATATGGCTGTTGATCCCGATGACATAATGGTCTTCGCGGCAGATGACAGCAACACGACGTTTATCAACGCATCATTGGTGGACAAATAGCCCCGCCCTTGCGCAAATGATTTTGAGGATTAAGAGTACGCGTTAGAAGAAGCTTCAAACGATCAGCACGTCAGAGCGTATGAAGTTAGAGCACTAAAAAGGAAAACTTTTACGGACTACGCTAGGAAAACAACGAGAGAAAAGGAGGCAGTTACATGTCAAATAAGTTTACACTTTTGAAGACCATAGCCGTGATCCCAGTCACCGCTATGTTAGCGCTTGGTTCCGCTTCAGCGGCAGACGCCCCTAAGGATTTAAAAGAACTCATAGCAGGCGCAAAAAAGGAATCGACTTTACGCATTTTGTGGTCGGCTTCCAGTCTGAACGGCAGCAAAGGCGCAAAACATATTGTCGCCTCCATGAACAAGAAATACGGCACAAACATCAAAGTCAAATTTACGCCAGGGCCTTCAATGACACGGGTAATCGCCAAACTTACCCGTGAACAGAAAGCAGGCCAGAAAGCCAGCTCCGATGTCGTCTGGAACAACTCCGGCGGGTCCCTGAAAGGGTCAAAAATTGGTCTTTTCCGTGAGATGAACTGGATGAACTATCTCGGCCGGCCGATGCTCAAAGAAAAGGGTTTTGATCCCATCGCGCCGAACGGCACTGGCATAGCGAGCGCTGGCACACTCGTCGGTGTTGTCTACAACAGCGATATGGTCAAGGGTGCCGATATTCCGAAAAATCTTGCGGATACTCTGAAACCAAAATGGAAAGGCAAGATCGCCTCAACGCCCTATGCAGCGGGAATGCGGGAATTTGCCATGCCCGATCTATTGGGCACAAAAACGATGACGGCCTATACCCACAAGCTTTCCGACCAGATCGGTGGCCTGATGCGTTGCGGATCGATGAACAAGATCACCAGCGGCGAATTTCTTATGTTGGTCCTTAGCTGTGGCGATCAATACGTGAACCAGGCTAAACGCCGGGGTGAACCACTCGGCTACGCCCTTATGGACGAAGCCGTCGTTTCGCATACGCGTTATGGCTCAGTACCGGTGCATTCCCAGGCACCCAATGCTGCGGCATTGTTCGTTGTCTGGCTCCACACCAAGGAAGGCCAAAAATGGATGTGGGAGAAAGTCGGGATGGATTTACCTCTTTACCCCGAATCCCATATGCGGAAGAAGATTCTTGTCCAAAGAGCCAAAGGATCAAAGGTTGTTATGAACTCACCGCAATGGCTTGGTTCTCAGGGTAGTTATGTAAAAACCCGAAAAGCCCTGCAGAAAATTCTAAAAAAGAAGAAGAAAAAGTAAGTACTGTTTTCTGTAAAATAAGCGGGTTGGGGAGCGTTGCTCCCCAACCCGTGCATTTCTGAAAAATGCTTTTAGCCTAGTGATAGGAACTCCCCTTGCATTCTAAATCCTCACCCACGCTGATGGTGCTTGCCGCGCTGCCAATGTTCGTCATCGTGGTGTTGGTCGGCGTTCTCATTTCAATCAGTTTTCAATCCGGCATTATCGGAACGGCGGATGCAAAATTTACGCTAAGCAACTATGTTGATTTATTCTCTGATCCGATCATTGAGGAAGCACTCTATAACACCATCATTTTCTCGATCACCGCGACTCTGGTCTCGATGGGGATCGGACTACCCATCGCATGGCTGACCGAACGCACCACCATGCGCGCCAAGAGCGCCGTCTATGCGATCATGACCCTCGGACTGTTGATCCCCGGCATTTACACAGCAATGGGCTGGACCTTCCTGGCACATTCCCGCATTGGTTTCCTGAACCGATGGGCGGTCGAGTATTTTTCTCTCTCAGAAGCGCCAATCAATATCGCTACACCAATCGGTATGGGCTTTGTACAGGGGCTCAGCCTTGCGGCTCTGGCCTTTATTCTGACCGCCCAAATGTTTCGCGCGATGAACCCTTCACTCGAAGAAGCGGCTAAAATTCACGGGTTGGGATTCATCGGCACGATGCGCCGCGTCACACTGCCGCTCGCAATGCCGGCAATCCTGGCCGCTGTAATTTATATCGTCGTCATTGGTATCGCGACCTTCGACGTCCCCGCGATCATCGGACTGGCCAACCGGGTCTATATGATCAGCACCTATGTGTTTGAGAAGGCCAATCCAGGTGACGAAGAGTTTTCCCAACACGGAATTACCGCAGCCCTAGGCGTCATAATGATCGGCGTCGCCCTGCTTCTAACGTGGTGGTACAGCACCGTTCTTCGTCAGGGCGATAAATACCAGGTCGTTACCGGTAAAGGATATCGCCCTACCCTCATTGACATCAGGAATTGGGGAAAAGTCGCCTGGACCTTTATTATCCTTTACATCATTGCCGCGAAGATTATTCCGCTGGTGTTGATCGGCTACGCTGCATTTGTTCCCTATCTGGCACCACCCTCCGCAAAGATGTTCAGCCTGATGTCCCTTGACGGCATTATGGAGAATATGGATTGGGACCTGGTAGTCCGCGGGTTAAAGAATACGGTTCTCCTCGTCCTAATTGTACCCGCCGCAACTCTGATTCTGGCTTTCAGTATTTCCTGGCTAATTATACGAAGCCGCAGCAGAGCCAGATATGTCCTGGAGTTTGGTGCCTTTCTGCCACACGCCCTGCCCGAAGTCATTCTAGCTGTCGCGGCAATTCTCCTGTCTCTTTTTGTCCTTAAGGATTTTGTACCGCTCTATGGCACGATAACCCTCATTGCCGTGGTCTATGTGATTACTCGAATTAGTTTTGCCACGCGGGCGATCAACAGCGCGCTTCTTCAAATACACAAAGAGTTGGAAGAAGCTGCTCACGTCTCAGGACTTTCCGAGATCAGAACCTCTTGGCGTATCCTGGTCCCCCTCTTGCGTCCTACGTTGATGTCCGTTTGGATATGGTCAGCCATTCTTGTTTATCGTGAGCTGACAGTAGCGGTGTTCCTGGTCGGGCATGACAACATAACCCTACCCGCCGTGATCTGGAGCTACTGGAATTCGGGGGCCACCAATCTGGCAGCTGCCGTGACCCTCATCATGACGTTAGTTCTGACACCGCTGGTCCTTATGTTCTGGTGGTTCGGCAGAAAATCCATGATGTCAAATTAACGAGATTCAATAGAAGCTGCAATCCGACAGGGGAATCATCATGCTCGACGCGATTGATGGAAAATATAATGTCGGCGGCGTATTACTCGACCGCCCCTTCAAAATCCGTCGCCTAGGTCATTTTGGCATTAACGCGATCAAGATGGAGGAAGCTCTCCATTTTTATCATGCCCTAATGGGCTTCAGGATTGTCGACATTCGAGATCCTTTCCCCGAAGGTCGTGAGGTTCCCGACGAACTAAAACCGTTCGGCGATTTGCGTGGCTATTTTTTCCGCTATTCGCACGATCATCACGCCTTTGTTCTCTACAACCACCAACAGCGCGGTGCGGTCGATAAGCTTGGTCGGTGGCGCGAAAACATCACCGTAAACCAAATTACCTGGCAGGTCGGTACGCTGGCAGAAGCCGTCAACGGACATCACTGGCTAAAAGATAGCGGCAGTAACATGATCCGCGCCGGGCGGGACATGCCAGGATCGAACTGGCACACCTATTTAATGGATGCTGACTGGTTCCAGAACGAGCTTTACTACGGCATTGAGCAAATCGGCTGGGATGGTTATTCCAAGCCCTGGGACATGCACAACCGAGAATTCAAAGAGGTTGCCCCGTTACCACAAATATCCGAATACCGCGAAGTAAAGGAAGCCATCGAAGCCGGAGTCGAGATGAATACTGGCTATCGCGATATCGAACCTCTGGAAGAAAAACACGACGTCGACGGCATACTCCTCGGCCGGCCCTTCAAAATCACAAAAATCGGCCCTGTACGGCTGTTCTGCCAAGACATCGATGCAGCACTTTCTTTTTATCGCGATTCACTAGGCTTCATTGAGACCGAAACGGTCGATTACAAAGGCTACCGCTGCGTGTTCTTGCGTAATAATACCGAACACCATTCGATGTCACTTTATCCCATCGCCTTGCGTAAAGAACTTGGTTGCCGTGAAGATAGCCAGCTCTTCGCTTTTGCCGTTCGGCTCGCCAACTACCAGCAGCTCAAGAATGCCATCGCATTTTTCCGCGAGCAAGGCTGCACCGTCCGGGAGGACATACCTCAAGAACTATATCCGGGGATCGATTACTCCGCATTCGTCGTGGACCCCGACGGTCAACTGATTCAGCTTTACGCCTATATGGAACAAGTAGGCTGGAATGGAAAACCTCGCCCTGCATCCAAACGCCGTCGGGTTATACCCGGAGATTGGCCCGGTGCGCTGGATTCGGTTTCCGACAGCTATATGGGCGAACCATTCCTGGGCCCGCTCGGTTAACAGATCGTGGTGGATGATCGGCTCCCAACCCACATCTGGATCGACGCCCATCTGAAACGATGTTCAGTGGCTGGTATCCCTGCTGTCGTCGTTAATTCAGGCGAAAGAATGGGTGGGACGGTTTTACTGAAAATTTATCAGGCTGGCGTGGGATGTCGATTACTGTCACAGATGCGCGATTTTGATGGAAATTTGAGCTGGTACCCCGCGCATGATGAACAAGTCATCGAAGAGCGTGATGCAGACGAGCGCATTCGCAAATCAATCGGACGTGACCCGGACCTTTGGGTGATTGAAATCGAAAGCCGCGATGGCTCAGTGCCGGTCGACGGACTCTAAGCAGAAACCCGACAATTAATCTGCAAAGGCGGCTTTCAAATGGCCAAGCAGGACCTTTTCTTAAACCGCCCGGCGCTTGAGATCAAGATGAGTGCGAGCCAGCCCCAGAATCAGATAGCCCCTGCCCGCTGGACATCTTAACGTTGGCGTTTCCCTTGGTGCAAAGAATTCGAAAATCGCCGTCGTCATTGACTTTGTAATAAGAAATCTTCGCGATTTTTGGATCGGCAGTAAAACGACGAACAGCATCTCCGTTTGCTTCCATACGCGATTGAATATTGCTGTATTCGCATTTACCTTCCTTGATCGCGTGACCAGGGTAGCAAATATGTATTTTGGTCGTGCCTTACATACGTCTTGGCCTTTAATAGTGGATCGTTATTAAAAGGGACATTAACCGCAAAGATTTTCCAAATTTTTAACGTTAAGACGAAAATTGAGGATTCAATCGCGTTGTCGTCCGCTGGCACGCATTCGAAGATTTGATAGACTGAGTTTAACCCACAGCGAATGCGCTTCGCCAAATGCAATTAGCCCCTTCAGGAGAGACGGATATGAGTGATCCCAAAGTTTTTATATTTGCACCAGTCGACCAGGCTGATGAATGTCATCAAAAACTGGAAAAATATGGGTGTGACCTTCTCAAGGGACAGGCCGGCTGGCATTCACCGCAAGGCGATAATGAACAGGATATGGTCGGGATGGCAAAGGAAGCAGACGCCTTGATGGGGACATCCATACGATCCAGCCCGATCACCCGCAGCATTATGGAATCCAGCCCAAACCTAAGGGTCGTCGCCAAATGTACGGTGGGTACTGATGATATCGATGTCGACGCAGCGACGGAACTCGGCATTCTCGTCTGTCACGCGCCAACAGAATCCAACTGTTACGGCGTCGCAGAAGGGACCGTTGCGTTTATTCTCGCAACGATCAAAAAACTCAATCAACGGGATGCCGCTGTAAAAAGCGGTGGATGGCGAGACCCCGGTTTAATGGGCCAATATCTTGGCCGCCGGACGACCGACGACTACCCTGGCCTTACATTAGGTCTCATAGGATTAGGCCGAATTGGCGCCCGTGTCGCCCAGCTTTTCGCACCATGGCGCATGCGAATAATCGGCTACGACCCATATATCGACGACGAAAGGTTTATCCGAAATGGCGTCGAAAAAGTCAATATGGACACATTATTAGCTGAATCCGACATCGTTAGCATGCATTGTGTTAACACCAAGGAAACCTCAAAGCTGATGGATGCCGAAAAGTTTGGAAAAATGAAACCGACCGCCATTTTTGTGAACACGTCCCGGGGTGCGAATGTCGATGAAGCCGCTTTGGCTGACGCTCTGGAAAATGACGTTATCGCAGCGGCAGCGATTGACGCGTTTGCTGACGAACCTATCGACACCAGCTCGCGGCTGAAGAAACTTGGCGATAAAGTAATCCTGTCACCCCATATGGTGTCGTCCAATCAGGCAAGTGGACTCGGCCCCGGCTATATTTGGGCAACGAACGCCGTGCTTCAAGCATTGGCGGGCGAAGTTCCAAATAACGTCTTTAATCCGGAAGTTATTGAACGTTGGAAAGAACGGTTCGGTGGAACGACGGTCATAACGGCGAATGAACCAGTTCCCGATCACCCCGGCTACGGGCCGCTCAACCCGTAAAATGGTATAAGTAATCTGCGCTTATTTCTTCTTTTTTGCCATCCCGATCAGGGAAAAGACAAGCCAGATTGAGACGATAACAACGGCGCCGAGCAGGACATATTTTAGGACCATTTGAGGAAGCTAAGAACGATCTCATAAATATCAACGACCGTTTCACCGAGATTCTCGGCCAGTGAGCGCGGGTCGATATTGAAGAAGGCCAGCGCGAGTCCGACCAGGAGTGAGATGATCGCAATTTTAACGATCGTTGATACAGCTGTATTAGGCATCATACTCTTCCTAGCCGGTTAAAAAGATAACGACATCGTCCGCCGCTGTTATTTTTGTAACTTCGGAAATTTTTTTATCCGTGTTGTATTGGCTCAATGCATAAGCCGCTCAAATTGCAGCTGGTATCCAGCTAATCAGGGTCAGCTGCAGAACAATACAGATGATACCTTGTTTTTTTGGCCAATAAAAAAGAACGAAAGCCAAGGCAGCAATATCGCCAATAATAACCGAACCATAATTTTCTCCACGCAATATATTATGATAAGCCAAGACCACGAGCCCAGGCTCCCCATAAATTTATGGGCGAACTGTCAGATTCTGTCACCTCGGTGATCACACAACCAAACTCTTGCACGGCGGTTTGCGACGAGTTAGTGAAAGCAGATGTCACAAGAAGATACAGCTTTAGTACTTTTTTCCGGCGGGCAAGACAGCTCGACATGCCTCGCTTGGGCTGTCGATAACTTCGCCCGTGTTGAAACCGTTGGCTTCGATTACGGCCAACGGCATTCGGTAGAGCTCGACTGCAGAATGGAGGTATTATCGGCGGTTCGTCGGGCATTCCCGGCGTGGAATCGAAAGCTGGGAGACGATCACCTGCATGCAATCCCGGTTCTTGGGAACATCAGTGAAACAGCACTTACCCGTGACACTGAAATTGTTTTTGCAGAAGGTGGGCTCCCCAATACCTTTGTTCCAGGTCGCAACCTAATCTTCCTGACCCTCGCCGCTGCAATAGCCTATCGCCGTGGTATTCGCCATATCATCGCCGGTGTTGGTGAGGTTGATTATTCGGGCTATCCCGACTGCAGAGAAGACTCTATCTCCTCGATGGAAGACGCCCTTAATATTGGAATGGAGTCCGACTTCATACTACACACCCCCTTGATGCATCTCGACAAAACTGCAATTTGGCATTTGGCTGACCATATTGGCGGCCCCGAACTGACTGATATCATTATAGAATACAGCCACACTTGCTATCTCGGAGACCGTAATACGCGCCACGATTGGGGATATGGGTGCGGTCATTGCCCGGCCTGCGCCTTACGCGCTGCGGGGCATGAGGGCTTTATTGAACAGACCGTCAAAGCTGACAAAGCGACTGAGTAACTATGAACGATTTAGGGACAGATATAGCGCCAGCGAAATACACTCGGCTCGAGGGATTCATTTTTCTTGCCGCATTTGCCCTTACCATTCCTGCCGCGAACTGGTTGATCGGCAATGCCGGGATCGTTTGCCTGGATAAAGGCCCCTGCCTAATACCTGTCGCCCCCGGACTCATGGCACCAAGCGGTGTTCTGATGATTGGCCTCGCTTTGGTTCTACGCGATCTCGTTCAACGCCGGCTCGGCGCTATGTTCGCGATTGCGGCGATCCTTACTGGCGCCTTTTTGTCGGCGTTTCTAGCACCGCCATCACTTGTCTTGGCATCTAGCGCCGCCTTTTTACTATCGGAGCTTGCAGATTTTGCGGTTTATACGCCGCTGCAGCGGCGACGGTTGGTCCTTGCCGTCTTTGCAAGCGGCATCGTCGGGTTAACCATCGACAGCGCCATTTTCCTTTATCTGGCGTTCGGCAATCTAGACTTCATAGCCGGCCAAATCGTCGGCAAGAGCTGGATGATCGTTCTGGCCCTTCCCGCGATCATATGGATCCGCCAGAGGGATGAGCGGCTCGGTATCCAAGCCGCCTGACATCGCAATACTAGTTCGATTTTAGATGATCTCCCCGCCGTCCATATAGTTCGTCATCGGCATACCCCATTGTCTCGGGAACACCGCGCCCCAGCATGACCTGAAACCATACGGGTTCAAGACTAGTATTGTCATAGCCATGAATGACGCCTGGCGGACAGGTAATGCAATCCCATTTGCCAAGCCGTGTTGTAATGCGGTTTCCATCTTCATCTTCGACAAAGGCATCAAGATGCCCTTTTAATACAAAGAAGGTTTCCTCAACTTCGTGCGTGTGAGGCGCATTCCCCTGCCCGGGTTCGACATACATAATGCTCAGAGTGTGGGCCCGAGGCGGTATGGCATTCATATCACCATGCTTGCCTGATCCGCCGGCGCCAATAAACCGGTGCTGCGCCCGCTTCCAGCCTTCAATTTTCGCGTCTTCAAAGGCTTCCCAGTCAGGAATTCGGTCCTTAAACCGGGCGACATACTGGTCCATAATATCTTCGATGGATGCATTGACGAGTTCGGGCGGACGTGGGTGACGGGCAACAGCCATGAGGTTTCTCCATTAACAGATGATAGCGAAACCGAAACACGCTAAACCGTGTGCGTCAACGTCACGTTATTAAATTCGTCATAAAAACTTAGCCGAGCTAGGCTGATTTGCGGTCAGAATATTCTGAAAGCTCTTCATAGAGTGGCCCACCCTCGATCGTGCAACGCCGCAACAGGCGGGGCTCTTCCGGGTCGAACCACGTACGCCCATGAATGGCACATCGATTATCCCACATGACGAAATCACCTAACTGCCACTCATGTTCATAAACCACGTCAGGGTTTTCACCCGCCGTATAAAGTTCCTCAAGGATCGCTTCGCTTTCCTCATGGCTTACGCCTTCAATACGCTGTGTCATGAGCCGGTCAACAAACATGGATTTTCGGCCAGACTCAGGGTGGGTCACAAAAACCGGGTGGAGCCAATGCGGGATATGGCTGATATCACCCGAAATATCGACACGGGCGCGACGTTCATACTGATGAATGTGAAGTGCCTTTTGCCCTGCCAGCTTCTCTTTCAACTCCGGACTAAGGGAATCATAGGCCTGATACATATTGCCGAAAAGCGTATTGCCGCCTTCGGATGGCAATTCAACACCATACAGGAAGGTATAGGTATACGGATTCTCCGAATATCCGGAGTCGATATGATACCACATATCTCCGTCACCAAAGGAACCAACCGGCTTGCCATCTATCAGCTTGTTGCTGACGAGCATAACCCGTTGATCATTTTGTAGCACGCCATCCGTCCGTTTTTTAAGCCCCTCGGGCGCCACCTTACGTTCACCAAGATCGCCAAAACGACCAGCGAAGCGCAGCTGTTCCTCTTCGGTAATTTCCTGACCGCGGAAGACAAGAACGATATACTTGTTCCACAAAGCCCGAATGTCATCGATTGTTTGCTGAGGCAAATTCCCACGCAAATCCACGCCGAAAATTTCCACGCCGCACGCAGGGGAAAGCGGTTTATATTGAACACTTACCGGTTGATCCATCACATTGGTCCTCATAGCAAAAAATCCAAGAAATAGATTTTAGCACTGAAGATTATGTGCGGTCTATGTGTGAAACGACCCTGTCGGGTCTGAAATCGGATTAGGCGGCCTCGAAATCAGAGCCACTGCGCCAGCTACCACTAGATTTGCAGCGTTTACAGACGCGTTCACCAGACCAACTGCTTTCGAAACGCTCGCTACATTTCAAACAGTCGCGCTTTTTCATCACATAAACCCGCTCGGGTTCCGGCTTTTTAGATTTGTTTGTCATAGCCATACCCCAACGTATGGTGTTTTTACAAAAAGTGAAACAAAAAGATTAAATTTTTTGGCCGCTGGAGACAAAAATTCGTAATTTTACAGCAGATTAAGGTTAATATCCATTATTATTGTGCAGCCTTGGAGCAAGAAAATTTTTCCACGGGCCTTGTTTTAACAAGAAATTACGCGACACTGTTAGCCAATATTTCACCTTGGAAACATTGTACATACAATTAAAGAAGCCGGACAATGTCAGAAAACCTTACGGGTAGCCTTATTATTCAGGCAGTGAAAGAAAGCGGCGTAAAAACTGTTTTAACTGTGCCAGATAAGACAACAGCCGACGGATTACTCCGACCAATCGCAGCCGATGCAGATCTACGCCACGTCAGGACCTGTAAGGAAGATGAAACTATTGGGATAAGTGCGGCCCTTTCTTATAGCGGACACCGTTCCCTGATCCTGATCCAGTACACAGGATTATTATATTCCATGAATGCTATTCGGGCAGTGGCCGTCGAATACCAGACGCCTATCTGCTTAATGGTCGGTCTCTTAGGCAAGGAACCCGGCGTCCTGCCCACGGAGTCCAAACGCTTTGGTGTCAAAATTATCGAACCTATTTTGGATACAATGGGTATCGTTCACCATGTCATTGAAACCGATGATGATATCGAGAAAATTTCCCCTGCCATTAACAATGCCTATGAAACATCCAGCCCTGTCGCGATGCTTATTGGCCGACCCCCGTTAGCCTCATGATCAAACGCGATGAATGTCTTAAATCACTGGCCACTAAAATTGCTGAAGATGAAGTTGTCGTTGCAGCCTACACAACAGCCTTCGAATGGGACGCGATAAGGCCGGGGCCGTTTAACTTTATTTCTTCAGGTGCCATGGGGTTAACATCATCTCACGCTCTTGGGTTCGCCCTCGCCTGGCCGGGTCGCCGCATAATTCTGCTTGATGGTGATGGCAGCCTGCTGATGAACCTGGGCTCTCTGGTAACGAACGCAAATGCCGCGCCGAAAAACCTCATCCATTTTGTCTTTGAAAACGGAACCTATGAGGCAAATGGCGGGCATCCAATTCCCGGGCAAGATAGCGTCAATTTCGCCGGAATGGCTGACTCTGCTGGTTACAACAACTGTCACGAGCTTTCCGACCTGCCAGGGTTTGAAAACAGCATCGGCAGCATTCTTCAGGAAGAAGGCCCGACTTTCGTGACGCTAAAATGTGAAACCGGCGAAGATTACCCTCAAGATTACCGCTATATGCATAGCGCCAAGATTCGCGAAGAGTTTGCCGAAGCCGTCAAAGACTTCTGAACTTTTATCCCGGCGACCTACCCGTCTATTGGAAATTTAAAGCAAGAAGGATAATTCCATGACACTCGAAGTTCGTCGGGTTGTTACCGGCCATAACGAAAATGGCAAAGCCACAGTCATCATCGATGAGATGTCCGAGAACGTTATTTCTCGTCGGGCCGGCCAGCACAGTACGGTAATATGGGCGACCGATCAGACCCCAGCAGATCTATCCTCTCTCAAGGACATCTCTGCAGACGTCGAAGCTACCACAGTGCCAAACGGGACAGTCTTTCGTATCTCCCGCTTTGAGCCCGGGGTCGCCCCTCGTAATCATCGAACAGCCAGCCTCGACTATGCGGTCGTCATGTCAGGGGTGATCGATATGGAACTCGATGACGGCGAAATTGTTAACCTGAAAGCAGGCGATGTTCTCGTCCAGCGCGGCACCGTTCACAACTGGACCAACCCAGGTGTCGAGCCCTGCATGGTCGCCTTTATCCTTATAGCAGCGCCCCTCCCGGAAGAGCTCAACGCCGAGGGGTAGCGGACTTCATTCGTGCCGCATACAATTATGGATATATCCCATGCTAATGAAAAAACACGATATTATTTCTAACCGGAGACCTGTGTGATGGCCGATATAAAAAAATATAAAACAGATATAGCTATAATCGGTTCCGGCGGCGCTGGTATGGCTGCTGGTATTGAGGCTCGAGACGCCGGCGCTAGTGTCATCGCGTTTGAAAAAGCCACTGAACTTGGCGGCGCAGCCATTATCTCTGGCGGTGGTTGCTGTATGGTTGACACCCCCCTCCAGAAAAAAATGGGCATCGAGGACAGTCCTGACCTGGCTTTCAAGGAATGGATAAAATGGGGCGGTCCAGGGGCTGATGTCGTATGGGCGCGGTATTACATCGAGCACACGCTGCACGATCTGTATCACTGGGCCGAGAAGCAGGGCGTCAATTGGGTCGACATGAAACCGCAAGAAGGTAATTCCGTCATGCGCTGGACTCGTCCGGAGCGTAGCGGCCTCGGCTTGATGACAAACCTGATCCAGTCCTTCCACGATAAGGGCGGGGAAATCGTAAACAACACTGAAATAACAAAAATCAAAATGAAAGGCGACCGTGCTGTTGGCTTTGAAGGTATTAATTTAGAAACTGACGAAAAAGTAGATGTCAGCTGCAAGACTGTCGTCGTTACCACCGGTGGCTTCAATTCCAATATCGACATGGTGCTAGAAGCTCGCCCCGAATTCAAAGAATACAAGGTCATGGAGGGGTCGGGCCGCGGTTCAACGGGGTCCGGACATAAACTGATCACCGAAGTCGGCGGCTATCTCACCCACATGGAGAATGTCTGGTTCTATGTTTATGCGACGCCAGATTACCTCGATCCAGGTCAAAAGCGCGGGCTCGTCTGCCGCCATATCCCTGGATACGTTTGGGTTAATCAACAAGGCAAGCGTTTCCATAATGAATCACTTTCAGGCGGCAATTCGGCAAGCCCCGCTATGCTCGCTCAAACACCCCCGCATGCCTGGGCGATTGTCGACAAAGAAATGAAATCGACGCTTGAAATCGCGGATCCCTATTATCGGAATGGCGATCAAGTCGTTCGGGAAAAAGTCGAAGAGCTGCTAGCCAATTCACCCTATATCAAAAGCGCTGATACGCTGGAGGGACTGGCCAAAGAAATCGATGTCGACCCAACGACCCTTATTGGCGAGATCGAGCGCTACAACAAAGCGTGCGAACAAGGGCTGGAGAACGAACCGGACTTCGGCAAACCGCTCAAGCTATCCAAGCCATTTGACACCGCCCCGTACTACGCCATTCAATTCTTCCCACTAGCACGCAAGAATTTTGGCGGCATCAAGACCGATATTCAATGCCGGGTTCTCAACAAACATTTCGAACCGATTGATGGGCTCTATGCAGCGGGCGAAGCCTGCGGCATGGCTGGCGGCCACATTAACGGCAGAGCTGGCCTCGAGGGCACGATGCTTGGACCGTCGATCTTCAGTGGTCGCGTGGCTGGCGGCTGGGCTTCTAACGAAGCTGGTTTTGGCGCCGGTTTCGTCGGCAAGCCCAACCGTCCTTAATCAAACAATCTAATCTCTAAGCTGCCTTGCGCCCTGCATTTGCAGTTTGATTAGAGCCACCTTTTCGGTGAGCTGAGCCCTGTCCGCTGCGATGGCGGGTTTTCTTGGGGCTATGCCCTGGACGACCGCCGCGATTATTGCGGGATTTGGTTGGCGGCTTAACCGGTTCGCCAACTGGTTCGTCACCGATTACCTTTATTTTGGCCCCGAGAAGCTTTTCGATATCACGCAAGTAAAGCCGTTCCGTATTATCGCAAAAGGAAATCGCGGCGCCACTGGCGCCAGCGCGAGCCGTTCGTCCAATACGATGGACATAGCTCTCCGGTTCATTGGGGAGCTCGAAATTGATGACATGGGTGATGCCGTCAACGTCAATGCCACGCGCCGCAATATCTGTAGCGACCAGCACCCGAATATCGCCTGTTCGGAAACTTTTTAGAGCGCGCTGACGGGCGCCTTGGGATTTATTGCCGTGAATGGCATCTGCTTCAATCCCTGCTTTAGTAAGCTGCATCGCAACCCGATTGGCACGATGCTTCGTCCGGGAAAAGACGATAACCCGGGCATATGCCGGGTCAGACAAAATATCCTCAAGTAGCTTACGTTTACCGTCAGCTGAGACGTGATGCACACATTGTTTAATGCGCTCCACCGGCGTTGCCTGCGGGGTCACTTCAACGCGGACCGGTTTATAGAGAAGGTCGCCCGACAATTTTCCGACTTCACCAGGCATCGTCGCTGAGAATAGCAGTGACTGACGTTCTTGCGGCAAAGCAGCAATGATCTTCCTAACGTCACGGACAAAGCCCATATCAAGCATACGATCGGCTTCATCGAGGACGAGATATTTCACCTCACCTAACTTTACAATCCGTTGCTGCATGAGATCGAGCAACCGACCCGGTGTTGCGACCAGAATATCGACACCACGATGCATCGCCGTGGCCTGTGCCTTCTGGCTAACACCACCGAAAATGACCGTATGGCGGAGGTGCATATATTTGCTGTATAGCCGGAACTCTTCACCAATCTGGATCGCAAGTTCGCGGGTCGGGGCCAGAATCAAGGCTCGAGGATTGCGAGATTTATTGTTCACTTCCCCCTTCGCCAAATTGTGAAGGATAGGAAGCGCAAAGGCGGCTGTTTTACCAGTGCCTGTCTGCGCAATACCAAGCATATCTCGGCCTTGAAGAAGGTCGGGTATTGAACGAGCCTGAATGGGTGTCGGGATCGTATGTTCGCGTTCTTTTAACGCACGTTGGATGGGTTCGGCTAAACCGAACTCCGAAAAATTACTAATACTCACTACCAGATTCCTTGTATGCCAGTAGGTGTGTACGGCTTAATCACCGCAAACAGTTTCTGGCGTTTGACCCTGCTCCGGGCGCGGCCAGAACGGGTTATATTTTTGATTATTGGTCCCGGGACGTGGCACCCAATTCAGGCGCTTCGCGCTATCGCGAGACAATCAGCAGGGA
Source organism: Alphaproteobacteria bacterium UBA2964 (assembly GCA_905182615.1). Taxonomy (GTDB): domain Bacteria; phylum Pseudomonadota; class Alphaproteobacteria; order MPNO01; family UBA2964; genus UBA2964. Next base: position 21,757 of record CAJJCG010000116.1, read on the forward strand.
TTAACTGGGCCCTGCACCGCCAAAAGTCAAGGAAATCAATTTTTTATATTCCAGCCGCTTACCGCAGGGTTCTCAATTTGCGGAGTGAGCTGCCCTTCATCTAAGCGTGCAACCAGACACTTGCTTTCTGTATGGTCTATTA
>CAJJCG010000117.1 GCA_905182615.1 Alphaproteobacteria bacterium UBA2964
AGAGACCTTGAGGCCAATCTCGGCATCGGGCCCCCAAAGCACCTGGCCGTCAAACACGACTGTATAGAGCCATTGCGGGTCATCACCTTTGCCGTTCGCGACCGAGTCCGGAAAGACGTGACAGCCGCGCACCGCTTCGACTTCACCAATCTTGTCGCGGGCGTAGCGCGGCAGCCGTGTGTGACTCGGCGGATTGATGTTGAGAGTTCGTACCCTGTCGCCGGCTTTGAAAACAGGTTCGCCCTGCGGATCACGATCAAAACTGGACCGGGTAAGACCGGCAGCATCCTCCGCCTTGAAGATGCGGTTAGGTCGATCATTCTCTTCGATTGCTTTACCGGAGGCGAGTTCGTCTTTCGTAACAAGCCCATGTTGCAGAGCCCGGGCTTCCAGCCCCAGCAGCCAGCGCTGGTAATAGCTGGCATTGGTATAAACCGCCGGGTGCAAGGCTTCCTGTGCCGCGCGGCCTTCATCGATGGTCCAGAGACGCAGCGGCCCCATCGCCCGGTTCATGGCATAGACGCGACTTTCCCATTTGGTGTGAAAGACAGGCTCATTTGCTTCCTCTTCCACCGGACCGAACCCGTGCATACCACCCATGTCGTGGATCGTGTTGGACATCAGATAGCCTCCGTCTTCTCGCCTGGGCGTTCCGCAAGACCAGTGCCGATCATGGAGTTACGAGTGACCAATGCCGCGAGTTGCTCCTCGCTCCAGCCTTCAGTCCCTTCAGGTCGTTCCGGCAGAACGATATAGCGTGTCTCGGCAGTTGAATCCCATACCCGGACTTCTGTCTTATCCGACAGGGTGACGCCAAATTCAGACAGGACCGCGCGTGGCTCCAGCACGGCGCGCGAGCGATAGGGCGCGGATTTGTACCAGGTTGGCGGCAGACCCAGCACTTCCCACGGATAGCAAGAGCATAAAGTGCAGACGACCATATTATGCCGTTCCGCCGTATTCTCGACTGCAATCAAATGGCTACCGACGGCGCTAACATTGCCCATGGTGTTGACCGCCGTGGATGCGTCTTCCAGCAACGCCGCTCGAAACTCCGGATCGGCCCAGGCTCGGGCGACGACACGCTGCCCGTTCTGCGGCCCGATGCGGGTCTCGTAGGCTTCGACGATGGCATCGAGCGCAGCGGAGTCCACATAGCCTTTCTCCGCCAGCACGGTCTCTAGTGAGCGAACCCGAAGCTGCGTGTCGGAAAGTTCGGACATTTCCCCATGTTCATGAGAATGGCCGTGAGCGTGCTCATCCGAATGGTCGTGTCCGCGATCTTCGTCGGTGGCCATATCATCTCTCCCTGATCTTCATTCTGTATGGGCAGTTTAAAACGATAGCACCCCTGTCGTCACTGGCTTAGTGAGGTCGATCCCCCAACACCATAGTCCGGTGCATGTGGCGAATGCCCGGTGACTTAATGTCGCCGCGCCCGATATGGATCAAGCAGGGATTGTCCCACATCAGTAGATCGCCCTGGCGCCATGTATGACGATAGCGAAATTTCAGCTCGATCTGATGTTCGAATAATTCGTCGAGTAAAGGCTGCGCCTCGTAATCTTCCATCCCCTCGACGCCAACGACAAAGCGAGGTGAAATATAGAGCGACTTGCGTCCGGTTTCAGGATGCTGTCTGACCATTGGATGTACCGCGTCCGGGACGGGGACGCCATAGATTTCATCGGCCTTATCGGCGAACTGAGCATCGACTTGGGCGCGTCTGTTACGCCGCCGGTCAAAGACATGAGTGCAGCGTAGATCAGCGATCCGGGCCTTCATGTCATCGGACAGCGTTTCATAAGCGGTATAGATGTTGGACCATTCGGTATCTCCACCCTCCTCCGCCACTTCCAGCGCATGCAGGAAAGTCGCGCGACACGGGATTTCACCGAACGACAGATCGGTATGCCAGAAGTCCCCGGCACTGAGCACGCCAACCGGTTTGCCCTCTACCATGCGATTGGAGAGCACACTAACCTCAGGATAACCGGGCAGCGTAAATGGCCGTTCGGGACGTGTTTCGATGGCTCCAAAACGTTTACTGAATTCAATATGCGGTTCGGGCTCCAACGCCTGATCGCGAAACACCAACAGCTGATGTTCGAGAAAGGCAGCGTGAATTTCTGCAAATTCCACATCGTCTATATCGGCGACATCAACACCAGTGATTTCAGCCCCGAGTGCATCCGACAGACGTTTTATCTGCATGCTTCCGTCACCATCTAAAACGGCACGTCGCCGATCAACGAGGTACGGTGCATGTGCCGGATTTGCCCCGCCGGGATACCGCCATAGGCGTGATGCGTTGTGCAGCGATTGTCCCACATTATCATATCGCCAAGCTGCCATTTGTGGCGGTAGATCAGCTCGTCATTCAGCTGGTGCTCAAAGATCGCATCGAGAATGGGCCGCGATTCCTCATCCGGCATGTTTTCAATACCAACGGTAAAGCGGTGCGCCACATAGAGCGCCTTGCGACCGGTTTCGGGATGAGTCCGGATGATCGGATGAATGCCATCCGGTGGTGCGCGATCGGCGTAGCGCATCTTGGCATCGCCCTTGTGCATTTCCGGCACTTTCACTCGTGGATTGCGCATCCGGTTAAACGTATGGATGCCATTGCGGCCTTCGATCTGTTGGCGCAGATCATCCGGTAAGGTTTCTAGCGCCGCGTATTGATTACAAAACCCGGTATCGCCGCCCTCTGCCGGCAACTCGCGCGCCAGCAGGAACGATGCCAAATTGGGCTGCGCCTGACAGGACAAATCGGAATGCCAGTAATCACCCGCCGAGACTGCGCCGATATAGCGGCCATCGACTCTCTTGTTGGAAATCAGGATGACTTTGTCGGTTTCGGGATGCAGATGATCCTTCGCAAGATGAACCTCGACCTCACCGTAATGTTCGCTAAATTTGATCTGCTGCTGCGGCGTCAAATCCTGATCGCAAAACACCAGAATTTGATGTTCGAGAAACGCCTCATGGATCACGTCATAAGTCGCGGCATCGATATCGCTGACATCAATGCCGGTCACTTCCGCGCCAAGCGCGAATGAGAGTCGGGTCACTTCCATGGTCGGAAGTTTGACGCCGGACAGGCCTTAGCGTCAATAGCGGCTCCGGCGAAAAACATCCCTGCATCGAACCGCTAGGCTCAGTGCATCGCCGAACCACCATCGACAACCAGGCTTTGGCCAGTAATAAAGTCGCTATCGGCTGAGGCCAGGAACAAACACGCCCCGACAAGGTCTTCTGGCGTTTCAATCCGCTTAAGAGCGCGCGTCTTCATGGTGCCTTCCATCGAAGCGCCAATCGCCGTGTCCCGTTTGAGGACATTCTCACTCGCCGTGGCGCCCGGTGCGATGGCGTTGACGCAGATATTGTCACCACCAATCTCTCGCGCCAGCGAGCGGGTGATGCCGACCACTGCCGCTTTGGAGGCATCGTAATGCAGGAAGTGGGTCGAGCCCTTGAAGGCGCGGCCGGAGGAGATGTTGATGATCTTGCCGTAGCTGTTCTTGCGCATCTCGGGCACGGCTTCCTTGCACATGATCCAGACGCCCTTGATGTTGACCGCGCTCACCCGGTCCCAGTCATCGACGGTAATCTCATCAAAACTAGAGCGCTCGACCATGGTGAAGATCGCCGCATTATTGACCAAGATATCGAGCCGCCCAAACGCCTCGACGGTCTTTTGCACCGCCGCGCGCGATGAGGCCTCATCAGAGACATCACAGGGCGCATCAATGGCATCGCCACCTGCCTGCTTGATGATATCAACGACCGTCTGGCCGGAATCGAGATCCGAGATAGCGACCTTCGCGCCTTCGGCTGCCAGGCCTTTTGCGAATTCCGCCCCTATTCCTTGTGCGGCACCTGTAACGAGTGCGACGCGTCCTTCAAGCCGTCCCATGTGAGATCTCCCTTATCCTTCTTGTCACCGGCACCCGGCGTTCCCTCACCCAGTGTACGCACCTCGGTGTTCATCTTCAAATCACCACGGCGTTTTTGGGCAATGATTTCACCGGTCTGCCAATAATCGCCTTTGACGGCGCGCTGGGCCATGGTCTCGAGATCATCGTTCCACTCACCCATATCGTAGCCATACCATGGACGTTGTGGTTTCAGTTTGGGGAGGCCTAGCTCGTACCAAATCTCGGCAGCGCCCTCCATATATTCGCGTTTTGGTAAGGACACCGGCGGATAGGTTTCTTTGAGCGTAGCATCAATCAAAACAGCGGAGTCATTGGAGTCCTCAAGACTGCGCGGACCATGGCCCTCATCCTTGTTCTTGAGGATCTCAACATCACGATGCGGTTTACAGCGATAGGACATCGCCCAGAACACCGCGTTAGTATCATCAGGATCAATATCCTCATTGACCGCGATGACCCATTTACCCTCGGCCCGCCTTAGCGACGCAATACCGTATAGCGCGCGCCAGACTTCGGTACGGGGCATATCGGCATCCACGACGGCGATGATCAGCTTGTGCAATGACGTCAGCGGCTCATGGGTTGAGACATGCTTGATGCCCTTGATACCGAGATGATCGCGCAGATGTTCGAGCTGGGCCGCTTCATAAGCCGGGCGCTTGATCGCCGAGCTTTCCGACGGCGTGACCTGACTAACCCAGGAGACCATCACCGCATCCTTGCGGCGGGTCACGGCGGTCACATCCATGAAGCCGTTATATTCCTGCAAATTCACATGGCCGTGGCTCTCGCCAAACGGCGCTTCGGGCTCCAGTAAATCTGTTGAGATATATCCCTCGATCACGATCTCGGCTTCGGCAGGCACCAAAATATCAACCGTCTTGGCCATCACGACGTTGAGCGGCTTGCCGCACAGACCGCCAGAGACCTGGAACTCGTCATATTTCTCCGGCACTTTTTGTACGGCGGTGAAAGAGACAATCGGCGGTGCGCCAATGACAATGGCACAAGGCATCGGCTTGCCGAGCTTCTTCCATTCTTCCCAATGCATATAACCGCCAGTGCGCAGCTCAATCGACGGGTTAAACCCGACTCGATTGGGCGCTTTCACCATGGCGCGGTAATTGCCCATATTCTGGATGCCGTTGGTCGGGTCCTTGGTGATGAAATGCGAAGCCGCGAAGTACGGTGCGTTGTCCCAACCCGGCGAAGAGATCGGCACCGGGATTTGATCGACGCCGAACCCGTTCAACAGATCCTCGCCCTCATAAACGAGGTCATGGCAAGGTGCGTCATCGAACGGCACCTCAACCGGATCAATTGGATTATTAAGCGCCTTGATCCAGGTTTCCTTGATCTGATCCAGCTCACAGCCCATGCCGAGCTTGTAAACCGCCTGGTTAGCGGCAAGACCACCGACCAGAACCGGGATATCATACTCCCGACCCTTGGCATCCGTAACGTTGTTGAACAGCCAGGCCTTACGATCTTCTTCCTCGACGCCGCCGCGATACTGCCAGCGCACCAGCGGGTGCATCTCGGTATCCTTGTTGATCTCGCGATCAACCTCAAACAACAGCCCCGCCTCGCGTAGCGCAACGATATGTTCGTGGAGATCAACATATCCCCGGTCAGCAGCGGTTTGGTCGCGGACGGATTTAGCCATTTCAATACTCCCTATAGAGCGATAAGCGCCGATTTTCCGCGCTTTCTTATATGGGCTCACAGTATTTTTGCCCCCCAACGGAGTCAATACGGTACCGTATGGTTTGCGACTAAATGTTATCGTTCATCACATGAGGATTTACCTTTAAACATTTGTTATTATTGTTATTTATGATTTTTCGTTCACCTAGAATTCCAATACAAAAATGTCATCAGTGAAACTCCAGGAAATGGAATTCTTGATTGTGCTTCATAAATTTTTTACGCCCCTCTTTATCTTGCTTCTAACAACCGGTGGGCTCCACGCTGCGCCGATGTTTAATATTATGGTTCTGTTTGATGGGTCGGGGTCTATTAACCCTTCGGATTACGAAGACCAACGAAGCGCCAAACAACACCTTTTAAACAGTCTGACAATCAGCCCGACGGACAATCAGCTTGGTATTGTTCAATTTGGTACAAACGTCATTCTGGAGAGTGGACTAAGCGGCAACGGCGCCAATTTAGCGACTGCGTTGAGCAAAATGTTCCAGTCAGGTGGCCAGACTAACCATGCTGATGCGTTCACTACTGCCCATGACGAGTTAACGCTTAATGCCCGCTCTGGAGGGGGCAGAGTGTCGTTATCCTGCTGACCGATGGTACACCAAATGAACCGTCTGGGAGCAATCCAGTCATCGCTACAATTAACGCGGAAAATGCTCTAAAAAGCGACGATGCTCTGATTTATGGAATAGGAGTCGGAGGCCAAGTCGACGTCTCCGATATCGAATTCTATACAAGCGGACCGACAACCAATTTCTCATTTCATGTCGATAATTTCAATGATGCGACGACCGCGATTAACAGTAGCGTCAGCGACTTAAATGCAATGTCTCCGCCGCCAGCCATCCCTGCGCTTGGCGCGATGGTAATTTTCGCGATAGCTATGCTGACACTGATACGACGGCGCGCTGCTAATACCCTGCCGGTCTGAATTTTAGCCGCTTATTCTTCGGCGCCCCAGAATTCGCCTTGACGCGGGATCACTTCAACCTGACCATTTTCCTTGGAGCCACTGGTAAGCGGTTCGCCATAGACATTATAGCGTCGGTGCTCTGCCGTCGGCGGGATCTTGGCGCCAACGCGCAACAGGATTAACGGTTCATCACTCACCGCCTCAAACCGGTAGTAGCTGCCTGACGGCAACATCACCCCTTCATAGGGACCGCAGACTTTCTCCTCGCCGCGCGGCCCGTAGAAACAGGCCTTGCCCTTCAGTACCAGGTGAAAGTGATCCTGATCTGTATGGTTATGCAGCCCGTTTTCGCCGCCAGAGGCGTAGACCTTGAGATTGGCCCACATATTGCCACTATCCGCGACGATCTGATTGCTGCGCCCTTGTGCGAGCAACTCGGCCCGCAATTTGAAAAACGCCGCCGGTGGCGCCTTTGCGATATTCTCTTCGCGGATTTTGCGCATTTCTTCGGTTTCAGTGGCAATTTTCCCCTTATCAACCCCGTCTAATGGCATATGATTCTCCGTCATAACTTAAATGTATGGGGTCGCGCTAAACACTTCCCATGATTGTGGGATTATACCGTCTCAGCAGAGCCAACGCTAGCGGATCAGCATTTCGTGCTTACGCCGCGCCATCGCCAGGCGGTCGGTTTCGTTTCGGCTACCGGAATGGAGAAACTCGGCGCTGATCACCGACATATAAACCTCAGCGCGAATTTCCGCAGTCTCTTCCTCATGGCCCAGCGCCTTAAACTGATCAACAAGGAACTGCCGGCGGATAGCGTCTGCGCTAACGATTTTCTCTTCTACTTCCGGGTTGCGCTGCGCCCATAGACGTAAGGCCGCCGCCTGTCCGCGCGTGCCGCGCGTAATACCACGCTCAATCACCCTCCACAGGCGTTCACTGGGGTCTTCGGAGGTCGCTGAAAAGCTAGGACGATCTTCTTCCCGCATTCCCAGCCAACGCTGAATCATCGCATCGACCAGCCCCTGGCGGTTTTTGAAATGCCAGTAGAAACTGCCTTTAGTGACGCTGAGTTTACGCGCGAGCTGTTCGATCCGAATGCCTTCAACGCCTGCCTCACCCAGAATATCCCAGGCGGCATCGATCCAGTCATCGCGGCTTATGCTCACGGCGCCAGACCTTCTTAATCTTCTTCGAACGGATTACCCGGCACCTCACGGATGGAGGTGTTCGGCGGCACATCATTGCGCCGCAGTTGGGCACTGCGCCGACCGTTCTCGAGATAGTGACCTTCGGCCGCGCGTTTCGCCATGTCGTCCCACTGGTCGTTCCAGTCACCGAGCGAATAGCCATGCCATGGGCTTTCAGGCTTCAATGGCGGCAAATCGAGGCTCTCCCACAACACTTTGGCGTCTTCCATATATTCTTTCTTGGGCAGCGCGATCGGCGGCATATCGGATTTGAGCGTCGCATCGATCAACATCGTCGCGTCCTCGCGACCCATGCGGGTATCGCTCTTGGGGCCGTGCCCCCTGTCACGATGCGGCAGGATCTGAACATCCAGCGCCGGGTTGGCGCGATAGGCCAGCGCCCAGAATACGGCGTCGCCCTGATCCGGATCGATGTCCTCATTCACCGCGATGATATATTTGCCGACCGCCGAATTCAGCACCGAGGCGCCATACAGCGCGCGCCAAATTTCTGTTGTTGGCACGCCACGTTCAAACACGATGAACAACACGCGGCGGATATTGGTCAGCGGTTCATGCATCGAAACCCGCTTGATCCCCTTGATGCCGAGATTATCGGTTAGATGGTTGAACCAGACCGGCTCCCAGGCGACGCGCTTGATGACGCTGGATTCAGATGGCGTAACTTGTGAAATAATGCTGGCAATCACCGCCTTCTTGCGATGGGTGATCGCGGTAATTTCCATGATGTTGTTGTAATCTTCGAGCGCGATATGGCCGTGGCTTTCACCAAACGGCGCTTCGGGCTCTAAATATTCCGGATCTATATAGCCCTCGACCACAATCTCTGCTTCAGCGGGCACCATCAGATCAACCGTCTTTGCCTTGACCATATTGATCGGGTTACCAACCAGACCGCCAGCCACGCCAATCTCATCGACCCCAAGCTGTAGCTTTTGCGGCGCGCAGTAACAAACACTCGGCGGACCACCCAGAATGATCGCCATCGGCATCTTCTCACCACGTTCTTTATACTGAAGCCAATGCTGATGTCCTTCGGCACCACCGGAACGCACGGACATACGTACTGCCATCCGTGTCGAGCTTTTCAGCCCGGCGCGATAGGTACCCATATTCTGCACACCGGTTTCAGGATTGCGGCTGATACAGCCAGTCGCCGTGAAATAAGGAGCGCTATCGAAACCCGGTGTCGAGATCGGGATTGGCAGGGTGTCGAGCCCCTTGCCCTCGCCTTCCAGATCAGAATCGATAACCACCTCCTGGCACGGCGCGTCAGTAATCTCGCGCGGCGCAATCGGGTTGGCGATGGCATGGCTCCAGACCTTACCGATATCTTCGACCGGCGCCCCGATGCCGATACTGTAGATCGCGCGGTTCGCGGAAAGTGCGCCAACGGCCACTGGCAGGCCATAGCTCTGGCCCCGCGAGCAGGTGACGTCATTAAACACGAACGCCTTGCGGTCGGTCTCAGGAATGCCGCCGCGAAACTGCCAGCGCACTAGCGGGTGCATTTCGGTATCTTTATTGACCGGCTTATCGATGGTCCGCAGCAAATCTGCTTCATCTAGCGCCTTCAGATGATCCTGAAAATCCGGATACCCCTTGCCGTCAAACGATTTTGGATCGTTCGCCATAGTTACTCTCCCTGAACGGTTCTTGGGGAGTGCTGGCCACCGCCGAGCATCCCATACGTTAGCGTATGGTCAAAATCTATAGGGCGGTAGAGTGGTTTGCAATGCGAGGCGATAAAGAAGAATTTGATCGGATCGTACTAATCTCGCACACCGAGACCCGCGACCTCTTTACCCGCAATACGCCCGGTGACAAAACATTCTGCGATATTTCCGCCTGCGAGATACAAATGGCCAAATGAGCTGCCCATCTCCCCTGCGGCATAGAGCCGTGGGATCGCCTCGCCATTGACGTCGATGATACGCTGCTTGGCATCATGCACAGGTCCACCCTGGGTGTTTGAGAGAACTGGCCAGACCTGACCACCATAGAACGGCGGGCGCTGGATCTTCATCATCGTGCCAGCCGGACGGCCAAACTCGTTATCATCCTTGGTCACGCACATCTCATTCCAGCGCGCCATGGTCTCTTCGACCTTGTCGCCATCGAGACCATACATCTCCGCCAGCTCACCGACGGTGTCAGCCTTCTTGATGATACCTTCCTCGATTTCCTTGCTGTTGTCCTTGCTCCAGACATAAGTCATGTCCTGCTCGTTATAAGCAGGGTTACCCATTGGGAAACGGCGGCGACCAAGCTCATCATAAATCAGCAATGAGGGGATACGCGGGAAGCTCTGGGTGACCGGATCGAAATGCTCCATATCGCGCCAGCCGGTATCCTGCACATAAGGCGGGAACTCGTTCATGTAGCGCTCGCCGGATTGATCAACAATGATCCATGGCGCCTGCACGACAGCACGCTGTTCCTGACCTGGGATCCAGTCCGGGAAGCGTTTCACGCGAATACCATACGGATATTCTTCCTTGTCAGGATGCAGGAAGCCGTATGAGCCGTGGAAATGCCACATGTGCCACAGATCAGCGCCCAGTGACTGCGCCATACGGATACCATCGCCGGTATTGCCGCCATTGGCCGCCGTCGTCACCGGCGTGATTTGCCAGTACTGCTTTTGCATTTCCGGATTGGCTTCAAACCCGCCACTGGCGAGGATCACGCCTTGCTTTGTGCGGATACGGCGATCACCATTTGGCGTCTCGACAACAATGCCAATGACCTCACGGTCAGCATTGGAAATCAGCTTCTTGGCGGGCGTGCTGCACCGTACTTCAATGCCACGCTCTTCGACGTTCTTCTGCAGGACGTAGAACACCAGCGGACCACCGGGGCGGCCCTTTACTTGCGGATAAACCGTCGCCGCATCGATATTGGGAACGGCTGTAATCTGGGTATAATAAAACGCGTCTTCACCGGGAAACGGGTAATTACCACCACGCTCGCGGATCATAAATTCCGCACCGGTCAATTCGGTCAGCTTGCGGGCATAGGCTTCGTTATCCTGCATTCCGTCGGCCAGCGCGCGCAGCACCGGATCAGGCGTCCGTCCTGCGTTGGTGTGCTTTAGATAGGTAAAGGCACCGTCGGGATTTTTAGTCGAACAGATCGCGCCATGTGAGCAGATCGAAATGCCGCCCGGGTCAGGCATTTTCTCAACCACCAGCACCTTAGCGCCTGCATCATGTGCCTCAATTGCGGACACCCCACCGGCAAAACCAAACCCGACAACAACGACATCATACTCTTCGTCGAACTGCTCATTATCAGCGGTACTCATCGATCAAATACTCCCGTACAAATCCTGTTTGGCGCATCATAAGGCATGATTTCTCTGCCGCAACCGGCGCCGCCCAGTATTTCCGAAGCACTCCTTTATGAGCGATTTTTAGCGCAAAAAAAACGCCGGTCTCGTTAAAGACCAGCGTTTCTTTGTTTCTATGAACTAATCCTAAAAGAGGTTCGCCCAGTTGATCGTCCGCAGGACAGGGAACATGTCCCCGACCACTGACTGTGGCCATGGAATGATCAGAATATGATGGAACAATCCATAACAGAAAGCCCACAATGAGCAGGAGATCAGCAGCGTCGTGGCCCAAGTCGCCTTGCCCCAGACCCTCATATAACCGACGAGGAACAAGAACATCGCGACCATGAGGCCGACAGTAGCGGCCGCCACAAAGAAGAACCCACACCACCCGAAATAGGCAAATGCCCGGCGGGTGATGATACTCTTATCGAGATCACCGAAATCCACCACGATATCGAAATGGACGTCAGATTCTGCTTCTTCCCTGACGATATCGTTGCCATTGGTATCCTTGGTGGTCACCATCTTTGCACCGGCCTGATAGAACAGCTTGGCAAAGAGGAAGAACGCCAGAATGATCAAAGCTAGATAACCCATCACCTGCGGAATAAGGCGTGCGCCAAACTCCCAGGTCGAAGCAATCGACAGCTCGACGATGAACATCAAAGCGATGCCTGCACCGAACAGGAAGTCGAGATCTAAACCACGCTTGTTATACGAGAAAGTTGCTACCTGCGACGTCGTGATGCCGTTAGCTATATCTTTCCGCTTTTTACGAGCTTGGCTGAGATACGGGCTGGCAATGCCGTACAGGGTGATGATGAACATGATCACAACAATCGGGAACTCAGTGATATCATATGTCCACTGCGCCCCATAACGCTCGACCGAGATGAACATATAGCGTTCAACCAGACCACCGAGCACGAAACCCAGAACCAAAGGAGGACGCGGCCAACGCAGACGCTTCATGATGAATCCAAGCAGACCAAAACCGAGCAATGCCCAGATATCGCCCCACTGGCGCGAGCCCTGGAAAGCACCGACGAACACGACCGCCAAAACGATCGGGACCAAAATGCCGGGTCGGATCAACGCCAGCTTTGCGAGCTGGTTGGCGAAGGTGAAACAGATACCAGCACCAAGTATGTTGGCGACAGCAACCGACCACACCATCGTGTAGGTAACATCGAGGTTCTTGGTTACCATGTCAGGTCCGGGGACCAGACCATGGATCAAGAAGGCACCGAGGATAAGCGCCATTGAAGCGGAACCTGGAACACCGAAAGCAATGGTTGGCACCAAGGCGCCGCCCTCTTTCGCATTGTTCGAGCTTTCCGACGCAATAACGCCACGAACATCACCCTTACCAAAGGAGATGTCTGCACCCTTCTCGGTACGGGCCGCATGACCGTAAGCTATCCAATCGACAACCGAGGCGCCGATGCCGGGAACTGCCCCGAGACCTGCACCGATGGTCGCACAACGACAAACCAGCCACATGTTATTGAACACATCGCGGACACCGACGAGTTGGCTATCGGTAATATCAGTGCTGTCATTCTCATTCTTGATCGATTTTTGCTGGATAGCGAGATCGGCAAGTTCAGGAATAGCAAACAGTCCGAGAGCAAGTGGGACAACCGGCAGACCATCCCAAAGATAAAGGGAGTCAAAGGTCCAACGAAGTGTACCTGTTTGCGGATCATCACCAGCTGTCGAGATCAGAATACCGATACAAGCACCGGCGAGACCTTTCAGCAGTGAACCACCACTAAGCACGGAGGCTAGTGAAAGACCGAAGATACAGAAGGATAATAACTCTGGAGAGCCAATATGCAGCATGACCGGTCGCAGGATCGGGATACTGACACCGAGGAGCAATGCGCCCCACAGGCCACCGATCACTGAGGCGGTAAAGGCTGCACCGTATGCTCGACCGGCTTCGCCCTTACGAGACATTGGATAACCATCCAAGATCGTCGCGGCGGAACCAACCGTACCCGGCACACCAAACATGACCGCCGGAATTGTATCCGAGGTCACCGTAACCGCCTGTAGGCCCATAAGGAAGGCGAGCGCGGTATAGGCGTTCATATCAAATGTAAATGGTAACAGCAGGGAGAGCCCGACCAAACCGCCCAGACCGGGGATAACACCCACGATCAGACCGATGATTACGCCGAGGAATAGGAAACCTAACCTTTCGAACGTAAACAATATGTCCAGAGCCTGTCCGGCTTCATGTAATAGGGAAATATCATCCATTATTCTTGCCTATAAAAATCCGCACCAAATCTTTAACAGTAACGTCGCAAACCAATTTTAGACGCTCGATATTCCAACTCTTCGACAGAATCGTCACCCGACGCACAAAACGGCCTCACGAACCGAGCAGCCCAACGACTGTTCCATTCGCAACAGAAATCGAGGGATTATTATAGTCTCCCCGCTCCCGTTTCTTTTCACCTGCGTGCCCTAACTAATCACACGCCCTGTTGCTGAGCTTCATTAAGCGGCCCAGTTGAAAGGGATTGGATATCAAAGATTGCTGCCGGTCAAGACCGAACGGGGCGCTAATTTGTAAAATAAATTGATTGATCTCGTGCAAAGAACAAGGCAGTGCTTTCGAAGGCGCCAAGCGAATAACAAGGACCGGGTTTGGCACCACCCGGTGACAGCAATGCCTGTCCTAAGCTAGGATATGATCAAACAAATTTAACAAAACTGGCTAAAAACAGGAGGCACACATGGCAGATCAGGTTGTTTTAGTGACAGGAACTGGCGGCGGTATTGGCGCAGCCTGCGCCCGGGGCTTGCTAGAAGACGGCAACAAAGTAACTGCTCTTGACGTCAAACCGATCCATGAAAGCGTTCTTAACGCAGCGCCCGAAGACAATTATATTGCGCTGAACGTTGATGTGTCGTCGCTCGATGCCTGCCGCAACGCGGTTAAACAAACAATCGACAAATTTGGACGGCTTGATGCGGTGTGTCACTTCGCCGCCATCCATTCGACGCTGAACTGGGAAGATGTTTCCAGTGAAGAGTTCAACCGCGTCCTGCAAGTTAATGTGGTTGGCTCGTTTCACATCGCGAAATCCGCAGGCGAATGGATGAAGGAAAATGGTGGCGGCGCGATCGTGATGACCTCCTCCGGCTCAGTACAGGCCAGTGGCGTCGGTGGCGGTAGTGGCCGAGGCGGCCCGGCTTACGTCACATCAAAGGCAGCGATTTATGGGCTCAATCGATCCCTCGCCCGCTCGCTTGGTCCTTATGGTATTCGCGTAAACACAGTCAGTCCCGGCGCAACGGACACGCCGATGATCGCCGAGTATACAAATACCTCACGCGATAGTGCGGCCAACCGGTCAATGCTTGGCCGGATTGGAGAGCCGGAAGACATTGCCGACGTCGCGCGGTTTCTGATTTCTGACAAGGCCCGCTATGTCACTGGCGAGGTCATAAGTTGCAGCGGTGGCGGCAGCGTTTAAAAAGACTCAAACTCGTCGCCAAACCACGCTATAGTCTAATTTGAATTTCAGGGAAGCTGTCCGACAGCGAGGAGATAAAGATGCATAACGCGTTTATCAAACCAGAACATATTAAGACAATGATCCGGCGCGGCGGCAAGGAACACTCCGTCGAGTCTTTAAATGGTCCTGCAACGGCGCTGGTCGTTGTCGACATGCAAATCTATTTCATGGGTGAAGGACAGCCATCGGAATGCCCGATTGCCCGCGACATTGTCCCGAACGTCAATCGCTTGGCGGAAGCGACACGTCGTGCCGGCGGCAAGGTCATCTGGATCCAAACTCACTCGGGGCCAGACTCAAAGGATTTCTGGTCGGCTTATTATGATCGCATGACACCAGAAAATGGCGCGAAACGCGTCACCGGGATGGAACCTGGCGGCAGCGGCTTTGACATTTGGCCTGATCTGGATGTCCGTGATGAAGACGAGATCGTCCCCAAGACACGCTATTCCGCATTCCTGCCCGCACCGTCCAAACTCGAAGCGGTTTTAAAAGAGAACAACATCGACACCATGCTGGTTACCGGCGTCTCGACATGTACCTGCTGTGAGTCCACAGCGCGTGACGGTATGATGCTGAATTATCGAACGATGATGATTTCCGATGGCTGCGCCGCCCCGGATGATGATCTGCACAACAATTCGATCAACCAGTTCTATTTGCAGTTCGGCGATGTGCAATCTACTGACGAAGTTATTGCGCTGCTCGACCGTAATATCGCGGCAGCTGCTGCCGAGTAACCGCGTATAATTCCTGAAATGATGCTTGCGATTTTGTAAGCTGTGAATTCGATTGCGTGCCTGACTTAAATGTCAGGCCGCAAGATTGGTCGTTATGAAACAGCCATTATATAGAGGTTCAAAATGTCTAATACCGTCTCCTGTCTGCTGCCGGAAAATATCGCGAAAGTTACCAAGCGCGATGGAGGGCCGCACAGCCTGACAGAGTTCGACCCCAAATCGACCGCTCTGATCGTGATCGATATGCAGAATTTCTATATCGCAAAAGATCAGCTGTCTTATTGCGAATATGCCGAACCCATCGTGCCCAACGTCAACAAGCTGGCGATGGCTATGCGGCAGTTCGGCGGCAAGGTCATCTGGGTTCGCAACATCACTAACCCGGAAGCCTTCAAAGGTTGGAGCGCGCATTACGAGCGCATGACACCGGAACGCATTGCCACCCGCAAAAAGGAACTCGCCAAAGATGGTGCCGGTTTCAAACTGTGGGAGGGGCTCGATGTCCGTAAGGACGACCCCAAGGTCAACAAGATTCGCTATTCGGCTTTTATCCCCGGCGCGTCAAATATCGAGAAAGTCTTCGGCGAACACGGCATCGATACGCTGATCTTCTGTGGCGTTGCGACTAATGTCTGTGTCGAATCCAGCGCTCGCGATGCCATGATGATGAACTATCACACACTCACCGTCGAAGATGCCTGTGCCGCCGGCACCATCGCCGGGCACGAAGCAACGATCAACGCACTCTATCTTAACTTTGGCGATGTCCAGACGACCGACCAGGTCCTCGAAGCACTCAGCGCCAATGCTAGCAAGAATACAAAGGCCGCCGCGGCTGAGTAAATCATTCAGCCAGTATAATTTAGCCCGGCCCCGCCTTTACGAAATGGCTGTGCGCCAGTATAGGTAAACATACAAATATCGTGGTCTGAGGAGCGTATAATGGCGGATAAACTAGTTATCAAAAATGTCGGGACGATGCTGTCTGGCGCGCTGGAAGAACCCATTCTTGGTGCCGATACCGTCATCATCGAAGGCGATAAAATCACCGCTATCGGCAAAGAAGCCGATCTCGATACCGAGAACGCCGCGACCACAGTTGATGCCAACCGAACCGTCTTGGCGCCCGGTCTGATTGACAGCCATGTTCACCCTGTCGCCGGTGACTGGACACCACGTCAGAGCCAAATGAACTGGATCGACAGCTCAATGCATGGCGGCGTGACCACCATGATCTCCGCCGGCGAAGCACATTTCCCCGGCCGTCCCCGTGACCCTAAAGGCGTTGTCGCGCTCGCCATCGCCGTACAGCGCTCCTTCACCAACTATCCCGGTCAGGTCAAAATGCATGCCGGGGCGCCTATCCTTGAAACGGGTATGGTCGAAGAAGATTTCAAATTCATGGCTGAAGCCGGTGTCACCCTGCTCGGCGAGATCGGGCTCGGCGGCGTGAAAGCCGGTGCCGAAGCCAAGATTATGGTCGACTGGGCCCGCAAATATGGCATCCAGAGCACCATCCACACTGGTGGACCGTCGATCCCCGGCTCCGGACTGATCGACAAAGATGTCGTGCTCGAAGCTGGCGCCGATATCATCGGCCATATTAATGGCGGGCACACTGCCCTGCCGCTCGATCAGATCCGTTGCCTCTGTGAAGATTGCGGCGCCGGTATTGAAATCGTCCATAATGGCAACGAAAAAGCCGCGCTCTACGCGATGCGCACGGCCTTTGAGCTTGGCGAGGAAAGCCGGGTTATTCTCGGCACCGACGGTCCCGCAGGCTCTGGCGTTCAGCCGCTCGGCATCATTCGAATGGTTGCGATGATGTCCTCGCTCGGCGATGTTGCCCCGGAAACCGTGTTCTGTTTCGCCACTGGCAATACCGCACGCGTCCGCGAACTCGATTGTGGATTGATCGAAGTTGGCCGCGCCGCCGATCTCGTCTTCATGGATGCGCCGCAGCATTCCGCAGGCAAGACCATGCTCGAAGCTGTCAGCATGGGGGATATCCCCGGTATCGGGATGGTCATCATCGATGGCAAAATCGCCAGCGGCCGCAGCCGCAACACCCCACCCGCCGTCAACATACCAGAGGTCGTCTGAACCATGCCTGATACATTAGATATGCCGCTTAATTTCGGGATCGGTCAGCCGGTAACGAGATCCGAAGACCCCCGTCATCTCACCGGTGGTGGCGAGTATACCGACGACAGTAATGTAGATGGTCAGGCCTATGCCCGCTACGTGCGCAGCCAAATGGCCCATGGGATTTTAAAATCTGTCGACATCTCCGCTGCCTCGGCGATGCCCGGCGTGCTGGCGATTTATACCGGCGCAGATCTGCGAGCTGACGGTATTGGCAATATCCCAAGCGGCCTGCCGCTGAAAAGTCGAGATGGTAGTCCTTATATTGTACCGCCGCGCACCGGGCTTGCTGTAGACCGGGTGCGTCATGTTGGTGAACCGATCGCAATCGTGATTGCTGAAACGGCTGTTCAGGCACAAGACGCTGCCGAAGCGGTGATCGCTGATATTGATATGCTGCCCGTCGTAACGGATTCGGAGGAAGCCGTAAAAGACGGCGCTCCACTTCTACATGACGAAGCGCCCGGTAATGTGTGTCTCGACTTCTTTGTCGGTGATGACGACGCGATTGAAAAAGCATTTGCCGGCGCCGCGCATGTCACAAAAATGCGGATCGATAATACACGGATCGTCGTCAACGCGATGGAGCCTCGCTCGGTAATTGGTGAATACGACCCCAGCAGCGAGCGGTTCACAGTTCACATGCCCACCCAGGGTGTGATGGGCGTCCGTGGCGCCTTATCAAAAGCGATCTTCAAGGTTAAGCCCGAAAAAATCCGCGTCCTGTCCAATGATGTCGGTGGTTCCTTTGGCATGAAAGGTGCTGCCTTTGTAGAGCCTATCTCGGTTCTCTACGCCGCGCGCAAACTGAGCCGTCCTGTAAAATGGACGGCAGATCGTTCCGAGAGCTTTCTGTCAGATCATCAAGGACGTGACAGCATCATCTATGCCGAGCTGGCCCTCAATGCCAGCGGCGACTTCCTCGGTCTCAAAGTAACCGGTGTTGGCAATTGCGGTGCCTATCTGACCGCGATGGGCCCCGCCCCGATGACCAATGTCATTTGCCGCAACATTATCAGTGTCTACAAAACACCGGCCTTTTCCTATGCGACCAAAGCCGTGTTCACCAACACGGTGCCGACTGGCCCCTATCGTGGCGCTGGGCGTCCAGAATCCAAATACATCATGGAGCAGCTGGTCGATAAGGCCGCCCGTGAAATGGGGGTCGACCGCGTCGAACTACGCCGCCGCAATCTTATCCCACCCGATGCGTTTCCCTATAAAGCGCCGAATGGCCAGACCTATGATAGTGGCGAATTCGAAGAGATCATGGATGAAACGCTTAAGCGTGCAGACTGGAATGGTTTCGAAGCTCGCAAGACTGCTTCTGCCGCCAACGGTAAGCTCCGTGGTGCCAGCATCACCAACTATCTCGAAAATACCGGCGCGGCAGGCGAGCTGGCCGATATCCGCTTCCGCGAAGACGGCTCAGTCGCTCTAGTCACCGGTGCCAAGGATATGGGCACCAGCCACCGCACACCGTTTGCGCAAATCCTGCACGAACGATTGGGTGTGCCGTATGAAGCCATTGAGGTCATTCAGAATGACTCCGATGAGATGAGCCCCGGCGCCTCCGGCTCTGGTGGTTCCAAAACGCTACTCGGTGCCGGTAATGCGATCGCCGATTGCGCGGCGATCATTGCCGAAAAAGGCAAAGCCGCCGCGGGACATATTTTAGAAGCCGCGGCCGAAGACATTGAGTTCGCTAATGGCAACTTCACCGTCGCGGGGACCGACAAGACGATCAATATCATGGACCTCGCGAAACGCTTGCGCGATTCTGGTGGTTTACCGGAAGGCATCCCCGACAGCCTCGACGATAAAGCAGTTCACGATTCAAGCCCGTCGAGCTTCCCTAATGGCTGTCACGTCTGTGAAGTTGAAGTCGAACCTGAAACCGGGGTCATTGAGATCGTTAAATATCTCGTGGTCGATGATTTTGGTGTCGTGATCAACCCGCTGGTCGTCGAAGGCCAGGTTCACGGCGGTATCATGCAGGGCGTCGGCCAAATTCTGGTCGAGCGCACGATCTATGATCATGATGGCCAGCTCGTGACCGGCTCCTATATGGATTACTGCATGCCACGGGCTGATGATATTTGCGATATCGAGTTCTCAACCCGCAATATTCCCTGCGTGACCAACCCGCTTGGCGTTAAAGGCTGTGGTGAAGCTGGTAATGGCGGTTCAATGCCAGCGGTGATGAATGCCATCCTGCATGCGCTGGAAGACAAGGGCATTACCGAGCTTGATGCACCAGCAACACCCCACCGAGTATGGGAAGCGTTACAGAACGCAGGTTAAACCGATTTTTGGTCCAAAATTTTTAGGCTGACCGAGGGTACAGCAAACATACTCAAACAGTCGCGGACCTCTTTCGTCAGCTGGTCGGTCGGCAGATTAGATATATTGCGAACTGTGGTAAGACACAAAGTCTCTTCACCGTCCTGAAACGATTTCATCGAAACCTAGACTGGCATTGCCGCACCATCGCTGCGCAGATGAACCCGTTGTAAAATACCGGCCCAGTTTTTCTCAAGCGTTTTCGCTATTGAGACCCCTCCCCCTTCTCTCCCCAAACATCCAGTGCCATAATCCACCCCAACAGCAATTCATGTTTGCCCGGGAGGCACTAAATGTTCTTCGAACCTAAGAATGACGATCACGGTTTACCCTATAATCCTTTCAAGGCCTGCGTTGTGCCGCGGCCAATCGGCTGGATCACAACGCTGAGCTATAACGGCGTGGTCAATCTGGCGCCGTTCTCAATCTCCAATCAGCTCGCCTATGACCCACCGTTTGTATTCTTTTCCGGGTCAGGTGCCATTGATGGCATGGAAGCCGAACCGCGCCGCAAAGACTCGGTGGTAAACGCCGAAGACACCGGCGAGTTTGTCTACAACATGGCGACCTATGATCTCCGCAATGAGGTCAATCTGTCGTCAAAGCATGTGCCGCCAGATGTCGACGAAATGGAGATGTGTGGGCTGACACCTGCTCCATGCAATCTAGTCAAATGCCCGCGTATTGCCGAAAGCCCAGTCAATCTGGAATGTAAATTCCATTCAACGATTACCCTGCCATCAAACTCTGCCAAGGGTGTGCATCATGTGGTGATCGGTGAGGTTATAGGTATTCATATCAACGATTCAGCTATATCCGATGGCAAGGTCGATTGGGTCAAAATTCAGCCGCTCGCCCGCATGGGATATATGGATTACACCTCTGTAACCGAAGTGTTCACCATGCCCGGCCCGAAGGGGGAAGAATTCCGCCCCGGTCAGGTTGGCGAGCACAGCTCGTCCAAACATTGGGATACCGTCAAAAACGAATGGGAAACCTATAAGGGCAAAGACAAATAAGCCTCTATACCGATCTGTCGCCTTCCAACGCGTAACGCCTTAGTAGACGGCGCTCGTTGAGATCAAAGTCAGTGCGCGCATGCAAAGTGCAGCGATTGTCCCAGACAAAAAGATCGCCTGGCTGCCAAGTATGGTCGTAGATGTATTCACCCTGCTCGATATGGTCGAACAGATATTCCAGCAGCTCGGTGCTCTCCGCCGTGTCCATATCAAGGGTGTAATCAGTCATCAGCCGGTTAATGAACAACGATTTGCGACCGGTTTCGGGATGGGTCCGGACAACTGGGTGCACGGCGCTTGGCGCTCCCTTAGTCCGCTCGGTTGATTTCATATAGCGATTGTTAGACTGGTAATCATAGACATTCAATACCACTCGCCCGACCAACTTTGCCTTAATGTCGTCCGGCAAATCCTCATACGGTTTGTAGCAATCACAAAACAAGGTCTGTCCACCAACAGACGGCAATTCAATTGCATAAAGGCTCGTCGCGGATACTGGCAAATCGAAATAGCACTGATCTGAATGGAACCACATCTCACCCCCCAGCAGGATCGCGTTCTCTTTGAAGTTTGACACGAACAGCATCCCGGGTTGCACGTCTGATTCAGATTCCGGCGCCGTCCGCTCCGCCTGAATTTCACCAACTTGAATTTAGCCACTATTTTTTTCATCGGCTTCGACGTCTTAGCGTGCTTGTTTGCAGCAGGTATAACCGCCGACATGGCTTTCGCCATTTCACCCTCGGGGACAGCTTCCATTGGTACCGGGGTAATCTGGCGACAGGCAAACCAGTAAGCTGGTCCACCATCTCGGAGATAGACGGCGTGGCGTAGATACTCACTGCAGCGCCGTTGTGCATAATCTGCGGCCAATTTCGCTGACAGGGCCTCGACAACTACTTGATCAGGGTTCGAGATCAGCGCCGTCGCGACAAAACAGCCGCTCAACATCGAAACCAATAATCCGGCAGTTAACATTTTGAATAGTCGCATAACACTGCTTCCCCGCAGTCCCGCAGAAGGTTTTCTGACTAGTCTTCAGCCTGTAGGTAGAAGCGTTGCATTAATTTTGGCTTAACCAAAAAAAGAAGGGCGGATCAATGTGACCCGCCCTTCCTAACATCTATGCAGTGGCGTTACCGAAGCCCGTCCTCGCCGACCGCTTCATCGGTGGTTAAACCACCAACACGCGGGAATGGTCGACCGGAATCCGTAACTGAAACCGCCACCAAAATCTCGTTGGCACGCGGGGCATCCGCCATGCCGACTTCCATGCCGTCAAAATGACTGCGCACATAGGCGGCATCTTTATGACCGAGCGGCACATCGATACGCGTTCCCTGCCCGCCGAGCTTTTTAACCGACGGCACAAGTGCTGCGCCTTTTTCTACTTCTTTTCGAAGCGGCGCACCGAGTTTTGGATGCAAAATAGCAGCGGCATGTTCCCACTCGCCGTTCTCACCGACGATCGCAGCCTTGCCATAGCTTTCTGCCTGTTCGGCCGTGATACCAAGAGCATCAACACACATCTTGCCAAGATAGCCACCGAGTTCCGCGCCAATATCCATAAGCTCGGACAGATCTTCTTCATAACGTCCCGCAAACGGGTTTTCGATCACCGCTAATGCGGACGCCTTGCGCGTCGCCGGATCGACCGGCCTCCCGATGTCGCTATGGGTTGTTTCAACAATTACCTGAGTTTTTCTGATCTTGGCCTTCATTTAAGTCCATCCTCTCCCTGAATATCAGAAGCTTTTAATCCACCGGCGCGGTCATAGATCCGTGCGCCGGTTGCCATCGACTGAATCCAAACAATCTCGTCCGCGCGCGGCGCATCCGGAATTGAACATTCAATGCAGTCAAAATGGCTACGAACATAGGCTGCATTTACATGCGCCAACGGCACATCAACCGGACGCCCTGGTCCCGCTACTTTCTTGCTCGATGGCACGATGGCTTTTGACGGCTTGATAAGCTGCCGCATACCGTATCCGCCAGGCTCGTGCCACAGCGCGGCGTGCTCCAACTCTCCATTTTCACCAACAATGGCTGACTTGCCATAAGCGACAATCTTATCCGCGCCACCGAGCGCATCGATTAATCTTTGTGCCATTGCTGTCCCGAGTGGCTTAAGAGCTTCCATCAACGGCATCAGATTTTCGACATAACGTCCAGCATAGGGATTAGCTGCAACAGCTGCGATATAGCCCTTCAGCTGCGGCGGGTTTGCAGCTGGCCCGAACTCATGCAGCACTTCCTCAATATGAATGACGAATTTGCGAACCTTTACCAGCTCACCAAAATCGCCCTGCGGTGCCGTCTGTATGTCTGCAATGTTTCTTGAACCGTCCATGGCTTTTTCCTCTATGCCGCCTTTGCGATTAGTCCGACAGGCGCCGTTCCAACCACTCTAAATGTATTTTGTAATACCAGCACTGCGGCTGAGATGTGTCCAGCCTGTTCCGCCACAATCGCGGCTTTCTCACCCGCGTTCAGTGCTGCATCGATCGTTTGTTGATCCAGCGCTCCGACATCAACAGTGACCAGCCTGTTACCAAGATCACTATCAGGATCCTGCTCAGATGCGGAGATACGTTCTATAGCGAGATGATCAGTGTTCACAGCATTGGCGATCAACGTCGCTGCGACATCAGCAGACGCCGTATTGTTCGCCAAAACCGACACGGAGTCCGCAATACCAAGCGAAAAACTGCGCCCTTTCCAGCCGCTGGTCGCAATCCCACGTACCGGCATGTCATGCGTTAGGACACATTCACCGTCGATAGTGGGAAGGTGATAATCTGCGATTAATCCCGCAGTCAGGCTTTGGCCTTCGGTCAAATGGAACGCGATATCACCGCCATTATTGACAAAAGCCTTTTCAAGTTGCCTGCCGCAAACCAATGCCCCTAGCACCTCGTCCGCCACGCCACCGGCGACAGCCGCCATAGGTGTTACAAATTCCGCGCTAAACCGCGAGCAGGCATCCTGCATGCGGCTTGCAACGGTTCCATCTGGGTGCCAGCTCACATCATAGGACTGACGCAAACTTTCAAGATCACTGACCAGCATTGGCAGAATTTCTGGAAAACAGGACATCGCCTGTTCATAGGACTTCTTAACTTCATCCGGATCACCGAAGGCTTCAATGATCAGGTCAATCGGGCCGTGGTTCAGATGCAACCGTCGGCCATCCGGCAATAACGCCATCTGTGCCAGCGCAAACATTCAGCTGTCCTGAGCCTCTTCAGTCTGTTTCCCGACATCGAGCGGCCAGGGGTGATCTTCATGCCAAGGCACCGAACGAATTTTTTCATTTTCGAGAACATCGTCCAGCGACCGAATCCGGTCCACATAACCGCCAAGCTTTTCATACTCATCAGCGCGGATCGTAAACTCAATCGGTGCGACCAGTGCCGGGGTCGGCACATAACCAAATGAATTATCAGGCATCTCGTTGACATCCACCAGCAAGGTAATGCCGCCGCCCGGCCATACGAAAACCGGCGCCCCACCACACGTAACCTGCGTATGTGATTTCTTCACGGAACGCGTCAGTAAAACTGGATTAACTGTCACACCGGCCCGCAGACTGCCACCTGCCCCGGCCATAAACATAACGGAGCACAAAGCTGGCTCACAGTTTTCACCAATTCTGTCGACGACGATTTGGATAGGTTCAGGCATATCTTTCTGAATTGGCTTCAAATCTTCATCAAGCTCAAAATAGGCTGAATCCTGCCCAGTCGTAGAAACCATCAACAGACGCTGGCCTGCCCAGGCGACATCGGGATCAATCTTTTCGATAATATCGAGCGGATCGATAATATCGGTACCACCCCAGCCTGCACCGTGATCCGCGACTTGGAAATAGCGACCCGGTGTTGACCGGCGGCCGCGTACCTTGATGCCCGCTGGCGGCATATCAATAAACTTACCTGCCTGATGTTCGCTCAGGACTGCGGTGATGTGATCATCAACAACAACGACCTCATCAACATGGCTATGCCATTGCGGTGCAAAAATGCCGACAGTGGCAGAACCACAACCAACCCGCATGCGCTCTTCCTGATTGCCATTGATGATTGGTGCTTTACCCGCCTGAACAACGATTTCGGCTCCGCCATCGATAGTCATCTCAACGGCCTCCTTGTTACACAGCCGCATCATTGTGTTACAGGTGGTATTGCCCTCTTTCTTACTGCCACCAGTCAAATGGCGAACGCCGCCAATCGCCAGCATCTGCGAGCCATATTCGGCCGTCGTAACATGACCGACCTGCTCACCATTCACCCGAATGGCGGCTGGTTCGGGCCCGATATAGGCATCGGTATCAATCTTCACCTTAACGCCGCAATAGCTGAAGACGCCTTCACTGACGACGGTGATCATATCTACCCCATCCTGATCGCACCCAACGATGAAGGGCGCGGGCTTATAATCAGGGTATGTCGTTGTCGAGCCAATACCGGTCAAAAACGTCGGGGCCTGGCTGACCAAAGAACCATCCCAGCTCTCCGATGCCTGGGCAAACGGGATCATTTCGCCTTTTTCATCCATGACCTTCTGCGCCACAACGACAGGATCCATCCGGATCAACTTGCCATCAAAATTGCCATATCGGTCGCAAGCCCCTGTTTTTCCTTCGCGAATTCGGCAAAGGACCGGGCACGCATCGCATCTGATCAGACCGTCATCTTTACTTTTAGTTTCATCCGCCATGGCGCTCTCCCCAGCTAGTCCGCTGCATCTAAATAATTGTTTGTGTACATACAAATATCCGCGAGAGGCTGATTTCTGTCAAGGCGGATCAAATGGCGAATAAACACCTCACATTCCTTCACTATTTATTGCCTTTTACAGAATTAAAATAACGCGGGATCCTCTTGACAATTACGCGGCTTATCCGATACTGGCTACCACTACAATTGTTCGTGTACATACAATTATTTATTGAGCGTTTTTGTCTTACGAAAGACATATAACTGAACCGAAAATCTGGCGTTTTTTTGCCAATCAACCTAATCGGAACCATGGCTACACAACTCAAAGAAACCGACGAGAACGGCCGCGAAATTCTGGACTCTGTAGTTATTCGCTTTGCGGGTGATTCGGGAGATGGAATGCAGCTGACGGGAACACAATTCACCCAGTCAACGGCCCTAATGGGCAATGATCTTTCGACTTTCCCTGATTTCCCCGCTGAAATTCGCGCCCCGGTCGGAACGACCTATGGCGTCTCAGCCTTCCAGATTAACTTTGCATCACATGCGATTAAGACGCCGGGCGACGCCCCGGATGTTCTGGTTGCAATGAACCCTGCTGCCCTCAAGGTCCATTTGAAAGATCTTGTCCCTGGCGGCACGCTGATCCTTAATCTCGGTGCGTTTACTGGGCGCAATATCGAGAAGGCGGGTTACAAAGAAAGTCCGCTGGAAAACGACACCCTTGATAGTTATCGGGTCATTGAGATCGATATCTCAAAGATGACCTTGGCCGCTGTTGATCACATCGACGTGACGCAGAAAGAAGCCTTGCGGGCCAAAAATCTGTGGACGCTCGGTCTGATGTGCTGGATGTATGATCGTGATCGTCAGCCAACCATTGATTGGCTAAATCAGCGCTTTGGTAAATTGCCACTTATCGCGGAAGCTAATATCGCGGCACTCAATGCTGGACACGCTTTTGGCGAAACCGCTGAACTGCCAAGCGAAATCAGTACTTACGTTGTTCCTAAAGCCAAAGTTGAGCCCGGTATCTACCGCGCTGTCACCGGTGTCGAAACAACTTGCTGGGGTCTTCTTACCGGTGCCCAAAAAGCAGGCCTGAATATCTTCTTTGGCTCCTACCCGATTACACCAGCCTCACCGCTACTGCATTCTCTGAGCAATCTGAAGGCCCATGGCGTTGTTACCTTCCAGGCAGAAGATGAAATCTCCGCTGTATGTTCAGCGCTTGGCGCGTCCTTTGCCGGCTCGCTCGGTATTACGTCTAGCTCCGGCCCGGGTGTTGCCCTTAAATCGGAAGCTCTTGGCCTTGCGGTCGTAACCGAATTACCGCTGATCATTGTAAACTTCCAGCGCGCCGGACCGTCGACTGGTTTGCCGACCAAAACCGAGCAATCAGATTTGTATCAAGCAGTGTTTGGCCGTAACGGTGACACACCGATGCCGGTTATCGCCGCCTCTACCGCATCAGATTGTTATGACTGCGCGATTGAAGCGGTTCGTCTGGCGACCAAATACATGACGCCGGTTATGTATCTCAATGAAGGGTTCCTCGCCAATGCGGCGGAGCCTTGGAAACTGCCTGACACAGATGATGTTGAGCCGTTCCCTGTCAAGTTTGCTAGCGAGACCGAAGGCTTTCACCCTTATCTCCGGGATGAGAAGACATTGGCCCGCAACTGGGCCATTCCTGGCACAGAAGGCTTGGAACATCGAATTGGCGGTATCGAGAAAGACTACGATTCAGGCAACATCTCTTATGACTCGGACAACCATCACAAGATGACGAAGGTTCGTGCTCAGAAGATCCTCGGCATCGCCGATGATATTCCCGAGCAGGAAGTCGTGTCCGGTAATAATTCGGGCAAAATGGTGGTCGTCGGTTGGGGTTCAACATTCGGCGCTATCGAACAGGCAACGCGTCGCTGTCAGGAAGACGGTCTGGATGTTTCTCACATTCACATCCGATACATCTGGCCGCTGGCGCGTAACCTTGGCGAGCTGTTGAAGGGATTTGATAAAATCCTGGTTCCAGAAATGAATAATGGGCAGCTCGTAACGCTGCTTCGCTCAGAATATCTAGTACCGGCGGAATCACTCGCCCAGATTACTGGCCAACCTTTCAAGGTAGGCGATCTGGAACGAGAAATTCGCAGCCGAATGGAGGACTAATCGATGAACGTTCAAAGCCCCCCAGAAGCTCTTAAGCCCAACGATTACGCTTCCGATCAGGAAGTACGCTGGTGCCCCGGCTGTGGTGACTATGCAATCGTTAAGGCAGTGCAGAAGGCCCTGGCAAATATGGGGGCCGATCCCAAGAACACGGTCTTTGTGTCCGGTATCGGTTGCGCAGCCCGCTTCCCCTACTACATGGCAACATACGGTTTCCACACGATCCATGGTCGTGCACCGGCCGTTGCCACAGGCGTAAAGCTGGCAAACCCCGGACTCGACGTCTGGGTCATCGGTGGTGACGGCGACATGCTCAGCATCGGCGGTAATCACACGCTGCATGTTCTACGACGCAACATCGATGTTCAGGTCCTCCTATTCAACAATGAGATCTATGGCCTGACCAAAGGTCAGTACTCTCCGACATCGAAAGTCGGCACGCGCTCACCCTCGACGCCAGCTGGTTCTGTCGACTCACCAGTTTCGGCCTGTGTCTTTGCACTTGGCTGTAATGCACGGTTCGTCGCCCGTTCGGTTGATACAAATTTGAAGGTTCTTCCTGGCCTAATGCAGGAAGCCAAAGAGAATACTGGCGCTTCATTCGTCGAAATTTTACAGAACTGCATTGTTTATAACGATGGCGTCTATTCATCGTTCACCGACAAGGCAAATATCGCAGACGGCCAGGTCGTTTGCGAACATGGCAAGCCATTACTGTACGGCAAAGACAAAGAAAAAGGCCTGCGCATGACGCCAGGCAAGATGGAACTGGAAGTTGTGACTATCGGTGAAAATGGTGTCACCGAAGCCGACATTCTGCTCCATGATGAAACCAACCGCCCGCTGGCTTTAATGCTCGCCAGCATGCAGCCACCAAATTTCCCGGTTGCAATGGGCGTTATCTTCCGTGACCCCGGCCTTTCTTACGATGCTGCGGTTTATGAACAGATTGCCGAAGTAACCGAGAAATCACCGGCAATTCCGATCAATGAGCTGATGCATAAGGGAAAGACCTGGACCGTCGTCTGATTCTTTCGTTTCATATTACAAAAAGCCCCGGCAAATCCGTATTTCCGGGGCTTTTTGTTGTGGAAAACTATAACCGCAGGGGTTTCCTCAGCACACGGTTCGGCTATCATAACCAGCAGTTTTGGGCTTAATAATAAAATTCGGATTTGAGAATGAGTGAGTTCAGTGACCGCAGTGTCGCCATCGTCGGTTCCGGTCCCGGCGGTATGTATGTCGCACAGGCATTGTTGGAGAAGGCACCTGGGTGCCGCATCGATATCATCGACCGATTGCCGTCCCCTTTCGGACTGATCAGAGGTGGCGTCGCCCCCGATCACCAGAAAACCAAACGGGTCGACCAGAAATACGCCCAAAGCATCACTGAGAACGACAATGTACGATATGTCGGCAATATTTCGCTGGGTCGCGATGTCAGCCTCGACGAGCTTACCGCTATTTATGATGCCGTGGTCCTTGCCTATGGCGCGCCTTACGACAATAAGCTCGGTATTCCCGGCGAAGATAAAAAGGGCGTCTTTGGCTCCAACGCTTTTGTCGGCTGGTATAACTGTCATCCGGACTTTAAAGACCTTGGGCCCAATCTTAACATTGGTACTGCCGCCGTCATCGGCATCGGCAATGTTGCGATCGACGTCGCGCGCGTTCTCGCTCGGACACCAGCTGAGATGTCGACCACAGACATTGCGGATTATGCGATGGAGGACATTGATGCGGCATCGCTCAAAGACGTTTACATGTTTGCCCGCCGTGGTCCTCTAGAAGCGGCCTGCACCAATAACGAGCTCAAGGAAATGGGTGTGCTCGAAGCCGCAACGACCGTCGTCGATGCTGCTTTATTACCGGATGAGATGCCGGAAGATATGGACGACCGGGAAAAGAAAGTGCGGACCCGCATTGTCGATACACTGAAAGTACTTTCCACGGCCAAAGCCGACGAGAAACGCCGCACGGTGCATATCGAGTTTTACGCATCACCGATCGAGATTCTTGGCGGTGATACTGTTGAAGGCATTCGCATGGAACGGACCAAGGTCGAAGGTGGCCGCTGCATTGGCACCGGTGAAACTTTTGACATTCCGTGCGAAATGGTCGTCACCTGTATTGGTTCACGTGCCGAAGCCATCGAAGGAATCCCCTTTAATGCGCATAGCGGCATCGTCGAGCAAGAGGAAGGTCGCGTGGCGCCAGGCGTTTATGCCGCCGGTTGGGTGAAGCGTGGTGCCACCGGCACCATCGGCACCAATCGGCTGGACTCCTATGGCGTAACAGACCTTCTTGTCGCCGACTTCAATGGTGAGACAAAGCCCGGTCCCGGTGCTCTCGATACGCTCACCAAAGAACGTAATCTTCAGGCAATCTCGTTCGATGATTGGTTGGTGATCAAAGAGCTGGAAGAAAAAGCAGCCCCCGAACAAGCGCCCCGCAAAAAGTTCAGTACTGTCGAAGGCATGATCGAAGGGCTGAACGCCACGCGTTAAGACAGTACGCCGGCCCTACTCGCTATGACCGTTAAGTTGCGCCAGCTTTGCCAGCAAATCCAAAAATGTTTTCTGTTCTGCCGCGCTGAGCGGCTGAAGCGTCTGCGCTGTAATACCGCTACCATTGCTGACCAGGGCTTCAACCAAGCTCGATCCTTTTTCACTCAAACTCAAAATTAGTCGCCGACGATCATTGGGATCAGGGCGCCGCTCGATCAAGCCACGTGATGCAAGCCGTTTAATCACTCCCTGCATAGTCGCCGCATCCATAGCCGTTAACCGGCCAAGATGGTTTTGCGATACTTCTTTGAGATCTCGAAGCTTGACCAGTACTGCAAATTGCAACGGTGTCAGCTGCGCGTCGCCGATATTTTCCTGAAAAATAGCCGAATGACGCTGATGCGCCCGGCGCAATAAATGCCCCGCCTGACGTTCCAGAATATAGCTATCTTTCGCTGTCATACCCCGTGGAACCCTGATGAGATTGTTGAAATACTTGTTTGTGTACGAATAATCTAGGGCTGGGTGATTTGTGTCAAGAAACCGACAGAACTGCTCGGCTGGCAAACGAAAACCCGCTCCCCCGTATCGGGGAAGCGGGCTAATCTCAACGAGTAGATTACGTTATTGGCAGGTAATCGCTTTCGCCATCCCGTGATGTCCAGGATAGGTCACATTACATTTCATACCGGCTTTAAGGTTTTTGGTTTTCGCCTTCTTGCCAGCAATCTTTACCTTGGTGCGCTTACCGGAAAGCTTGGCCCGGTGGGCTTCGCCACCAGCGGTGAAATAGACATAACGGCCCTTTTTCTTACTCAGGGTCACGTCGACCTTTTTCCAATTAATCCTACGTTTGGATTCACCGACTTTTGCAGGTTTGCGATATCCCGCGGTAAGCGTCGCGATGTCTTTCGGTGTCTTGTATAGCTCGTTGACCAGCTTTTCGATGGTCTCGCCAGTAATCGGATCGATTTCAAGACGCCGTTTCTTGGCATCAGCCAGGAACGCCGGATCTTTCATCACCATATTGAAAGCATTCCGCAATGCGGCAACGCGTGCTTTCGGCATTGCCGGCGGGCCAACAAATGGACGACCCATCTCCTGCGTACCAAATACAAGATTGAGCATGGAGCGATCACGGGGGTTGGTGATGTAATCCATCATTACCGGCACCTTGCCTTCAAGCTCGGCATGGCTTTGGTTTGAGAACTGCAGGATCAAGTTCAATTTCTTGTCACGGATAAAATCCGGACGCGCCGTCTTCATGCTGCCCCAGCCATAACCGCAGAGACCATCAAGCTCGCCACGTTCCATTGCCAGAAAGACTTCTGCCGGGTCATAACCACGAATGATCTTGAATTTAGTACCAGCCATTGAGTTCAACATGCGCGGCATCACCGAGCCAGTTGCCGTCGAAGAACTGGTGCCGACAATGGCGGTCATCTTCTGGGCATCCTCAAAGGTTTTTACCTTGGATGTATGCCACGTGTAGCAAACACTCTTTTGCTTCGCCATACTACCGATCCAGGTCAGCTTACGACCATCAAACCGGGTGCCCTTTGGATAAACATGTGGCTCCAGGCCCATGCGTTCATGGATCAGACCAAACATTGATCCGTCGCGCGCTCCGACATTAGCCATCCAGTTGGCAAGAACACGGCCTGAACCACCAGTACGGCTACCAACAATAATCGTCGGCTTACCGGGGATGTATTTCGGCATGTAATCTTTGAGGATCAAAGCATATGCCGTGTACGAACCGCCCGGAGATAAACCACTCCAGATGGTCAACGTCTTATTTTTATAAAAGTCAGCGACTTCATCAGCATTCACTGCCGCCGCTGCTGTCATCGCACCCAGAAGGCCTGCAACCACAGCGACCACATTTCTCGCGCGTGATATTTTCATGGAGTTCCCCTGTTACCTAATGTGACCAAAACAGATACTTATGGATGTTCTACAGGAACACCCAATTGTCCCGAATGTTCGAAAGTATAGAACCAATTCCCTCTCAAACCAAAGGGGACAAACCTAACTTAAAATTTTCTCAAAGCAAGCACTCCGCCGCAGTAGATTGACCCAACCCGGCTTGCTTTGCCGCGATTGTGCCCCGCAACGCCCTGCTAATCGCGATATACGGCGCATCGTCATTGATATCGACCATCGCTCCACCGGGCCCGAAAAAGTATCAAACTATATTAACGCCCCAACACACCTGCATCTCGCAGTGTTTCAATCTCGTCCGCCGACATATCCAAAATATCACTGAGCACAAGATCTGAGTGCTGTCCCAATGTCGGCGGTGCGCC
>CAJJCG010000118.1 GCA_905182615.1 Alphaproteobacteria bacterium UBA2964
GCTAATGCCACCCGATAACTGCCTCAACGCCTGCTTGCGCTGAGCTTCCGTTTCGGCAGCGATGAGGTCCGCAAGACCTTCAATCTCAGCCAGATCAAGCTTCTCGTTGTCAAACGCTCGGCGGCTAAACTCACCCGGTTCCGCCAAGCGACAGCTATTAAAGCCGCTCAGCGCTGTGCTCACAGCCTCAATCGTCGCCCGCCCGCCATGGATATGAAACTCAGCAACATCCTCCCCGGTAAAACTCGCTGGACCGGGAAACCACAACACCAAACCATCGTCCAGCGCCTCCCCGCTATCAGGATCGCGCAATGACGCCCGGGTGGCATAACGGGGAGCCGGCAAAGTCTCGCCTGAAAGAGATTTCAGAATATCACCGCTCTCAGGACCCGATATACGGATTACCGCGACCCCCGCTGTACCGCCACCGCTGGACGGTGCAAAAATTGTATCATCTCTCATACCTCCAAAATTGCTCAGCGGCGCGAATACGACAAGGGAAACCTCGTCCTTGGACGAGATTAATTGCGTCAAATCAAGGGCTCCTCTACGGTGCCAAGAACCTCACCAATTCCACAATGAACAGATAAATGGCCAATAACCGCCTCGCCGATCAGACCAGCCCGTATTTGCTACAACACGCTAATAATCCGGTCGATTGGCAACCATGGGGGCCCGAGGCCCTGGCGGAAGCTAAAGCAAAGAATAAGCCGATATTGCTTTCAGTCGGATATGCAGCCTGCCACTGGTGTCACGTCATGGCGCATGAAAGCTTTGAAAACAAAGATATCGCCGCCCAGATGAACGAGCTCTTCGTCAATATTAAGGTCGATCGGGAAGAACGTCCGGATCTGGACACTATCTACCAACACGCCCTTCAGCTCCTGGGGCAACAAGGCGGCTGGCCCCTCACTATGTTTCTCACGCCCGATGGCGAACCCTTTTGGGGTGGTACGTATTTTCCGCCAGAATCAAAGTACGGGCGGCCCGGCTTTCCGGATGTCTTAAATACCATTCACGGCTATTGGACGGATAAACAAGACTCCATTAGCAAAAACGTCTCCACATTACGAGAATCCCTATCAGAAATGGCACTATCTGAAAGTGGTGGTGAAATCGACTTGGACGTCGTCGAACGCGCCGCACTGCGGCTGGCCCAGGAATACGATACGGTAAACGGTGGGATCGGCACGGCGCCAAAATTCCCCAACCCCTCTATTCTTGAGCTTCTGTGGCGTACTCACAAAAGATGCGGCCAAGAGGAACTAAAACAGACCGTTCTGCTGACCCTTGAGAAAATGTGCCAGGGCGGGATATATGATCATCTCGGCGGCGGATTTTCTCGCTATTCAACGGACGCAATATGGCTCGCCCCTCATTTCGAGAAAATGCTCTATGACAACGCCCAACTTCTCGACCTCCTTACATGGGCATGGCAGGAAACGAATGAGCTGCTTTTCAAACTACGGGCTCAAGAAACCGTCGACTGGGTGCTGCGGGAGATGATTGGCGAGGGCGGCGGCTTTGCCGCAACTCTGGACGCCGACAGCGAAGGCGAAGAGGGCAAGTTCTATGTCTGGAACCAAACAGAAATCGAGAGCATTCTCGAACAACACGCGCCTCTTTTTATCGAAGCCTACGATGTTCACACTGCTGGTAATTGGGAAGGTAAAACCATTCTCAACCGGACCAACAACGATAGACCCTACTCCACAGAGGAAGAGGGCATTCTAGCAGATTGCCGTGATCAATTGTTCGCAGAACGCAAAAAACGAATCCACCCTGGTTGGGACGACAAGGTACTCGCCGATTGGAACGGCCTTATGATCGCGGCCATAGCACACACCGGAACCGTATTCAATCAAGATGAATGGGTTAACGCTGCACAGCGCGCTTTCGACTTTGTCGTAAAAACCATGAGCGAGAACGGAAAACTCTATCACGCCTATCGCGATGGCAAGGTGAATCACGCAGCAACCCTCGATGATTACACTGGCATGATCCGAGCTGGTATTTCGCTCTACGAAATCACCGGCGCACCCAATTGCCTCACCACAGCAGAAGGCTGGGTTACTGTGGTCAATGACCAATTCTGGGACAAGGAAGACGGCGGCTATTTCTTTACCGCCGATGATGCAGAGGCTCTCATCGTTCGTACCAAGTCCGCCGCAGATAACGCAACACCCGCCGGTAACAGTGTCATGGTCGCAAATCTTGCCCGACTATATTGCTTAACCGGTAACGCGGCTTATCGCGATCGCGCTGATCAAACCATCGCTGCTTTTTCAGGAGAGCTTGATAAGAATTTTTTCCCATTCACTGCCCTGATGAACTCCGCAGAACTCCTCCAGCGTGGCGTACAAATAGCCATCATCGGCGACCGGGAAAACCCAGATTGTCGGGCGCTCCTCAGCGCCATCTATGGCGTGAACCTCATGAACAAGATCATCTCGGTCACTGCACCAACTGACTCCCTCCCGGACAACCACCCCGCCTCGGGCAAAGAACAATCAGCGGGTACTGCAACGGCTTATGTGTGTGTTGGGGTGACATGTTCCCTCCCGATTACGGACCCCGAAGCGTTAACGTCCTATCTAAAAACCACAGCCTGATCTGGAAAATGCCAGAACTTTCGGTAAATTCGCCGCTCGGACCAGTTACTCTGGTTGAAGCCGATGGCGCAATTATCGAACTAAATTGGCGGCAGGCTTATAAAGAAGAGCGCTCACAACTGTTCAAATATGTACACGCCGAACCAACGAGTTACTTCGCTGGTCAGCTGGATAATTTTCCCCTCCCCCTGAATCCAAAGAAGGCCATTTTCCAAAAACGGGTTTGGAAACAGGTG
>CAJJCG010000119.1 GCA_905182615.1 Alphaproteobacteria bacterium UBA2964
AGCGAGTTTTGGCCTACCTCACTGAACGTCTCATCGGGGTCACGGCGTCTATTCCTCCCTCTAGGCATCGTGACCCTGAACCAATAATATTTAACAGAGGTCGTTATTAATTGTTGGGCCAGAGATCATCATCTGGCGGCACCTCCGCACATCCAAATAATACGGAAATCGTGAGGCAGAGAGTTTTCGGTATGGGTAGAGAGAATGGAGTGTGGGTGGAGTTCTACTCAACAGCCGTTGTATTTCTTGCGGACGTATTCAGGTGCGAATTTCCATGGGCCTAACTTCCAGAAGCCTCGTCCATGGAATGTCTTAATCGGACCTTATTTTAAACAAAATAATAAAGGGTAATGGGGTTCTAAACAGCATTTGAATAGGACCGAGCCATGACCGGCATAAATATCCCGAGACTTAATCTTAACAAGAGTCGACAAATAGCAGAACAAGATAAACTTCAGAAATCCATTAAACATCAACCAGATGAGGATAACTTAAATACTATCAATGCAATTCTTGGCACAGAACCTAAAGCCAGGGGCGTATTATCAATAGGAAATGGTGTTGTTCTATCAGGCAAGGTCGTTGAAGCAGATCATATTATCATCCACGGGTCGGTTGAAGCAGAGGTGAGCGCTATTTCTATCGAGGTGATGCCCGATGGAGTTCTTACAGGAACCATAAAAACAAAAGAGTTCTCGGTATCCGGTACCTTCACTGGCAATGCGCAAGTCTCAGGCAATCTCCAAATTCAGAAGGGGGGGAGAATAGAGGGTGATGTTTCATATGGGAGCCTCTGTGTTGAGAACGGAGGGCTAATATATGGAACAATATCTAAACCTGCGGAAACCCAAAAATTAAAATCAGTCAGCCAGATCCTAGAAGAGACTGGGAACGGTCAAGCTGCGCTATGAACGATCAAATAAGGGTCGTCTAAATTGAGGGTCAGTCGATGCGGACTAGCACGCGTCCGTCGAGGGCGGTGAACCCGATATAAGTAAATTTAGTGCCGGTTTTTTCGCAGAACTCCAGCCAGGCTTTATGTTCGTGGAGCTTCCAGCTTGGATAGTTGAAGTACTCGTCAAACAGCACCATTGTGCCTGCCTGAAAGCGCGATCCGATATTCTCGAGAATGGTCACGGTTGAGCTGTAAAGGTCGCAATCAATATGCGCGAAGCTTACCGGTCCATCATGCTCCGTCATAAAGGACGGTAGCGTTTCACCAAACAGCCCCGGTACCAGGGTGGCGTTTGACGAGACCTTGGGCAGACCTTTTTGTTTGAAGGCACCGCTGGTTTCGATATGACCTGACCAGTCTCCGGGCAGGCCCTGAAAGCTATCAAAGCCATAAACGGTTTTGCCAGTAGGCGCTGAACTTGCGATTTCGCCTATTGTGTTGCCGGTGGCGACACCGAACTCAAGAAATAATCCGTCTGATGCCGAATTTTCGACTGCGAAGCGAATGATGTCGCGATGTGTTTGGAAAATCGGCGCTTCTGGCATTTCGGCTTGAACGAAGTCAGCCGCCTCTGAGCGCGCGCGCATCTGCAGTTCATAGAGCAGGTTGCGGGCGTAGTACTTGTAGAAGAACCTGTTTAGAAGGCGTTGTGCTATATTTCTTTTGGCCTTCACGTCTTTATATCCCAGGTGCTGATAATCATCGGGCCAACATACCCAACCTGATTCACCGACACTAGCCCCTTTGTCAATTGTGTGTCACATGATCTGACTGATTCTGACATGATGTTATGACAAGCAGTATTTATTGGGGCCCGGGAGCGGTTTGTGTCCGACGTGAAACTTTCTTTATTGATCGTTGCTCATAACGAAGAGCAGCAGATTGCCGATTGTATAACGAGCGGCGCGTTTGCTGATGAGATTGTCGTGTTGCTCGACCGGTCAACAGACGAGACTGGCGTAATCGCCGAAAGATTGGGCGCGAAGCTTGTTAAAGGCGGGTGGCCTGATGAAGGCGAACGGCGCAATGCCGGTATCGATGGTTGTTCCGGAGACTGGATACTCGAACTTGACGGTGATGAGCGTGTGACGCCTGAACTGGCGCAACAGATTAC
Organism: Alphaproteobacteria bacterium UBA2964; assembly: GCA_905182615.1. GTDB lineage: Bacteria > Pseudomonadota > Alphaproteobacteria > MPNO01 > UBA2964 > UBA2964. The sequence continues at coordinate 2,070 of CAJJCG010000119.1, forward strand.
CGAATTCCTTCCCGAAACGTCAGCTGATTACTGCGTTATTCCGTTTCGAAATTATGTCGGTAGCCGCTACGTGCAATATGGCTGGGGAGCCTATAACGGCGTTGGCGGCAAGGCAGCTTTGTTCCGGCGCAGTAAAAAACAATGGCATAGCGGGACGGTGCATCCAAAGATCACGCTTCTTGGCCAACGGGGTGAAATGACTGCCGAGATTGATCATTATGTCGATGAGGACATGGCAGGTATGTATGCGCGGTTAAATAGCTATAGCTCTGCTGCGGCGGCGGATGCCGTAGCGGCGGACACTGTTCCTGGGGGACTATCGACCTTTCGCCGTTTCTTTAGCCGCTTCCTACAATCCTATTTTGGCAAAAAAGGGCATCGCGAAGGCTATATTGGCGTCGCACTGGCACTATTTTCTGCGATGTATCCGGTCCTGACTTACATCAAGGCGCAGGAAATTCTTCGAAATAACAAAGACCGATAGATTTAGGCGCTGCCCTGAGGAGGGCCGCCCATTACTTGGTCTTCTGCGATTGCCGCTTCGATATCATCCAGCAAATCACTGATCGCAGAGTCGATTGTGGTGCGATCGATACCTTCTTCCAACATTGCGCCAAGCAAGCCGGCAGCGCCCTGTAACGCTAGTGAAAAACGCGGTAATTCGCTAGCCATTTCCCAGGCAGCCGCTGCCGGCATCAGCGCCATGGCGACAACATCCTGTGTACGACAGACCGGACAGTCATCGCTCATATCATGCTGGGTAAGCTTCTTGATCTCGTCGTCCATTATATCACCGGCGGCTTTGTTAGTTTCAAATTCACTTGGGTGCGTCACTCATAGCATTTTTTAACTTTGCGCAAGCGGCTTTTTAAAATTTTCTTAAGAATTTCACTCGGTGACCAGCACCGCTTTGAGTTTGGAACGGATGTCGCTTGGCATTGCCGCTGCTTTACGCGATTCCATATCAAAAAATACGGCGACGGTACTCTGGGTGGCGATCAGTGTGCCGTCTTCTGAATTGGTCATGCGTTGGTTGATGGTCAGGCTTTTGCCACCGAGTTTGGTGAAAGCGCTTACAATGGTCAGGAGTTCTCCAGCGGCAGCTTCATGGAGAAAATCGGTATTAGTATTGGCGATGACGGTCACAATGCCGCTTTTCTTGAGGGTGGCATGGCTCAGCCCGACGGTGGACCACAAATGAAATTCGGCATCGTCGAATAGGTGAGCGTACCAGCGAACATTCATATGTCCCAGAACGTCGCAGTTCCAGGGGTGGACAACGGCGCGATGGGTTTCTGTCCAGTCAGCCATCGAAGTTCTGCCCTTTCTGAACGCCGGGTCGTTCATTCATCATATCCGCCCAGCGCGTGACGCTCGGTGCTCCCTCAAGCGCCTGGGGTATCAATATGGTCGTACGGACGTGAATGCCGAACAGGGCGAAATCGCAAATCGTAATTTCATCGCCTGTGCAATAGTCGCGATCACTCAGGAACCCGTCCCATACCTGGTAGTTTTCATGAAGCCGTCCAATGAAGGCATCGCGAGTTGGTTCGTGCGGTTCTGCCATACGGCCAATAAAGGAGATAGCGCCATAGGTCGGGCCGACGTCAGTCGTCGCATTCATCATTGGATCCCAGAAGGCGGCGCGGGCAGCGGGCTCGGTTGGGATAAATTTTCTAACTTTTTCGGCGAGATAAAACATGATAGCGATCGACTGAGGCACTGTGAATTTCTTACCGCCGGGGCCATCATCATCGACAATGACCGGCGTCATACCCATCGGGTTCATCGCAAGGTATTCAGGTGTTTTGTGTTCGCTAGCCTTCATGTCGATGCGATGCAGTTCATAATCAACACCACATTCGTCGAGGGTGACCTTGGCGCGGATCCCGTTGGTGGTTGGGGCGGCATACAGATGGATCATGTTTAAGTCTCCGTTACGAAAAGTTTAACGGCGGCGGTCAAATAATCGTTTGACCGTTCACGCGGGAGGTTATGACCGCAGTTGCCAAGTAGATGAATGTCGGCATCCCGCAGGGACGAAGAAAGAGCCATCGTCGTTTCCTGAGCCGGGCAGGGTTGGTCGTCGCGGCCATGCAGCATCACGATTTTGGCCGAGATGTTTGCGAGCTCTTCGGGGCTAAGAACCGCAGCATCGAGATATTTCTGACGTGGCGGTGCAAACATTTCACCGAAATACTCTGCGTAGTCTGCCGTTTGTAACAATTCCCATCGTTGATCAATCATCTCGTTGGTTAGGGCTGCCGGATTGCCGACCATCTTCATCATCGAGTCTTTCAAGGCACCCGACGTGTTCGGTAATGTCCAGAAACCATCCAGGGCCGAGTTGAGGGGGTAAGAGGCACCCACCGAGCTAGAGGTCAGGACGCATGTGACCCGATCAGAACGGCTAGCGGTCTTGAGGGCAAGTGCACCGCCGAGAGAATGACCGGCGATGCCGCAAGGGCCGGGTGGTAAAACCTCTTCGATCATGGCAAGCGCCTGCTCTACCCATAAATCAACATCAAATAATGGCGCTGTGTTTTTACGGCCTGACTCGCCAAACCCGATGAGGTCGGCCGCGAAAACATGAAAATGCTCCGCCAGCGGCTCGAGGACAGGACCAAAGTTTCCGACAATCGACGTGCCGGGTCCAACACCATGCAGCATAAGAACCGGAAAGCCTTCGCCGCCCTCCCAATAGTGTACTTGATGGCCAGCGATTTCGGCCTTTTGGCTGTTGAGCACGATGCTTCCTCCGTTTTATGTCTGCCAAACTTGGCGGCGCTATTGGTCTTTGGCAAGGGGACACGGGGATTGGCGAGAATAAATAATCAGTGGTTCGCTATACGCCGTCCTTCCAAGACGTAATAATGAGTAAAATAAATTCTGGAGAGTCTTATGCATTTAGGAGTCTTCGATCACCTTGATCGTGGAAACATCCCGCTGGATGCCTATTACGAATCCCGCCTGCGCGTCATTGAAATGTATGACCGCGGCGGATTCTACGGCTATCACGTCGCGGAGCACCATGCGACGCCGCTGGGCATGGCGCCATCGCCAAGTGTGTTTCTGTCTGCTGTCGCGCAGCGCACAAAGACGCTTCGCTTTGGACCTATGGTTTACGCCCTGCCGCTTTATCATCCCCTGCGATTGGCTGAAGAAATCTGCATGCTCGATCAAATGAGTGGTGGCCGATTGGAGCTTGGCTTTGGCCGGGGCGCTTCGCCGCTTGAAATTGATATCTTCGGTCCTGACCCTGCTGACGCGCAGGAAATTTATACCGAGTCTCTGGAAATCATTCTGATGGCGCTGAAAGATCATCACGTCGACTATCAGGGGAAATTTTATACTCTAAAAGATGTGCCGGTTGCGCTGGAACCCAAGCAAACGCCGCACCCGCCAATTTGGTATGGCATTCATGCGGTTGATAGCGCTGTGCGCGCCGGAACGAATGGGCTCAATGTCATCAGTCTAGATACCGCCGCTGATACCGGACCGATGGTTGCTGCGTATAAGGTGGCTTACCATGAAGCAGGTCATGTTAGCGGATCGGATCCGAAGATCGGGATTGGCCGGTTTATTGTTGTCGGCGAAACCGATGAAGAAGCATTAGCAGTTGCGCGTCGCGCTTATCCGGTTTGGCATAATAGTTTCAACTATCTGTTCAACCACCGTGGCGCGTCGGCACCCCGTCATCAGCGGCCAGCAGAGTTTGACGCGATGGCCGCACTGGGCCGCGCCGTCGCGGGGTCGCCTAAAACCGTGATCGAGGCCCTACGCAATGAGATGACAGTGTCAGACGCGAATTATCTCGTCGGTCAGTTTGTCTTTGGCGATATGTCGCCGGTAGAAGCAGAAGCCTCTGTCGGGATGTTTATCGACAAGGTCGCACCACTACTTGCCGCTTGATCCATCAGTCGAAACGCTGAGCACCTTCCAAAGCAGCGACGCCAATTTTGGCGACTTCGAGATCCTGAGCCCCGGTTCCGGAACCAACCCCGATAGCACCGACGACCTGGCCGTCGACAATCAACGGTAGGCCGCCCGGAAGATTGACGCGCTGCCCCTCGGTGACCAAAGCGAGTTTGATATCAACGCCCTCAGGAATGTCTCCCGTAGGAGCACCATAGATCGCTGCGGTTTCCGCTTTGCGGCGCGAGGACGTGTTAGACATGACGAATGCGCCATCCATGCGACAGAAGGCCATAAGATGCCCGCCCGTATCGACAACCGAGATGCATTGAGGCACACCCATATCCTGGGCTTTGCCGATAGCGGCTTGCAGAACCTTAATGGCGCCGTCGCTGGTTAATTTGAGTGTTGGGGCGGTGTCTGCCATCTTAATCTCCATAACGGTTGTTTAGCCAGCTTGAACGCGGGCGCTGATGGATCAGATTTACAGGAGGTTGGCCGAGAATGAAACTGCGTCGCTTCGGTCGAACAGATATGCAGGTCTCGGAGCTCGCCTTTGGTGGTGGCCGGTCGGGCGGTATATTGATCAATGCCGATGATGATACGCGCCGCGCCGCGGTGCGGCGGGCCCTGGATCTTGGGATCAACTGGTTTGATACCGCACCGCAATATGGTGATGGAAAATCCGAAGAAGCTCTGGGCTGGTTACTTGAAGAAGTGCCCGAAACACCCTTTGTTTCAACCAAAGTCCGAATTGATATCACCAGTTCAGAAAGCCTGGTAAGCCAGGTCGAGCGTAGTGTGACAGAGAGCCTGGAGCGTTTGAAGCGCGACATGGTCGATTTGCTGCAAATTCACAACCTCATTATGCCGGAAGCATCGGGCCGGACTATCTCGGCTGACCATGTGTTGCACGATGGTGGCATGGCCGATGCGATGGAAAAATTACGGGGTCGGGGTATGACCCGATTTCTTGGGCTAACGTCGCTCGGTAACAATAAGGCGACGATTGAGGTCATCAAGAGCGGTCGGTTCGATTCCGCGCAGGTCTATTATAATCTGATTAA
>CAJJCG010000120.1 GCA_905182615.1 Alphaproteobacteria bacterium UBA2964
GAAACCCTCACTCACCTGATGTAATTTTAGGCGCAGCCTTTGGTGTCGTTTCTAGCGGCCGGTGGGGCTCATAAGTTTTGAGATTGTTGGGCCGACCGCCGGTTTCCCGCAGGATTTTACCGTCTTGGGTTGTGGCCTGAATTTTGTCCCATTCATTTTTGAACGTTGTGGAATGGCCCTGGAAGTGCGGCATAACATATCGGGCAAACATTTCCATAGAGCGTTCCCATTTATGACGATCGGTCCATTCAGGGCTATGCAATAGTAAGCCGCCGAACCCACCGGTTTCTTCCTGTTTGGCTTCAAGCCAGGCGATGGCATCATCGGGTGTACCGATTACCCAGTCGCGAATATCGGCGCAGGATTCGGGCGTGAATTCTGAATAAGGTTGACCTTCATATTCTGCGTAATGGCCGCGCAACCCGATGGCAGAGAAATACTCGGCTTCGCGCATAATGCCGGTGCGCACCTCGTCCCAAGCCTGATCCCGGGACTCCGCAACATACATATATGTTGCGATGCGCCAATTATCCCGGTCGGCCACACGCCCTGCGTCGCGAGCGCCTTTTTCAACAATCTCCCAATTCTTGCGGGCATCGGGCCGGTTTTTACCAGTTGGTGACATCCAGATCATATTGTTGCGCCCGATCATCTCAAGATTGGCTGGCGTCGCCGCTGAGGGCATGGCAAGCGGCAGGCGTGGCTGTTGAAAAGACCGCAGCTGCAGCTGCATATCATCAAACTGCCAGTATTCACCGTGATGACTGATTGGCTCATCCGACTCCAAAAGCCGGATCACGACATCGACCGCTTCATGCAGCATCGGAACCAGAGCCGTATCTTCCATGTTGAACAGCATCTTGTCGGTCACCAGGCTACAGGGGCCGACGCCGAGAATGGCCCGGCCACGTGTCAGATGATCAAGAAACGCCATGCGTTCGGCGAGATAAAATGGGTGATGAAACGGCGCGCTAAAAACCGATGTGCCGAGGCGGATCCGGTGGGCCTTGGCGGCTGCCATCGACAGCGCCATCTCCGGCGCGGGCATGGTCTCCCACCCACCTGAATGATGTTCGCCGATAAAGGCTTCATCAAAACCAAGCTCATCCGCCAAATGAATAAGGCCGATGTCACGCTGAAAAGCGAGTGCCGGATTATCTTTGGGATGATGGCAAGGCATCATGAATAGGGAAAACTTCATCGGAATATCTCTCCGTCACCTTCAGGTGACAAAACCACCGTCAATTGACCGATATTGTGCACATGGACAGCGGATTGCGCTACCCATGATCCGAGTATCACTGATCGTTCAAGCCGGGTATAAAAGCCGGCAGGTATCGCTTTCGGCTGGCTAAACAGATTAACCAAGCGGTCAGTCGGCGGCGTTATGCCGCTTCGGCAGACGGCAATGCCGTTTCACCGCGCACCATTGCCGCGCCTTTTTCGGCAATCATCAGAACGGCAGCATTAATATTGCCCGAAATTAGATCAGGCATTGCGGATGCATCGATGACCCGCAGGTTTTCGGCACCGCGGACTTTTAATTCTGAATCCAGTACACATTCTTCGCTAGCACCCATCTGACAGGTGCAGCTTGGGTGATGTGCTGTAACCGCCTTTTGACGAATGAACTCATCGATTTGATCATCGGTTTTGCAGTCAGGACCCGGTGCCAGTTCGGCACCGCGGCGGGCATCCATGGCGGGCTGACTGATAATATCGCGAATACGTTTGACGCCTTCGCGCAGCAGCGGCAGATCATTCGGTGAATCAAAGAAATTCTGGAAAATCCGTACCGGGTCGCGCGGATTATTGGACCGCAATGTAACCTGGCCCCGGCTTTCGGGATGCAAGAGCACGGGTCGCATGCCAAACCCTTCGTCATAGGCTTTTTTGATGCCCGGGAACCACAGATGTGCGTTTGGTGAGGTGCCGCGGAACAGGAACTGGAGGTCAGGCACCGCCAGTTCTGGACGCGATTTCACATAACCATGCAATCCGCCTGGCAGAATTGTCGCGGGGCCGGATTTGAACAGGTAAGCCTGAACCATGGCGGCGGCCATCTTGTCAAACCGCATTAGCGCGTGGAACCAGTCAGTGTCCTTGCGTGCGTAATGAACCAGCACCGCAAGATGATCTTGTAGGTTCTGACCAACGCCGGGCAAATTAATAATTGGATCAATCCCGACATCTTTGAGGTGATCGGCCGGGCCGATACCGGACAGCATAAGAATCTGTGGCGAGTTAAACACGCCACCGGAGAGCAATACTTCACGTTCAGCATTGGCGGTCTTGATCTGGCCGCCTTGTTCATATTCGACACCGACAGCCTTTTTACCGTCCATAATAACGCGCGTGGCATAGGCCTTGGTTTCAACCGTCAGGTTGGGTCGTGACTTTGCCGGATGCAGATAGGCGACAGCAGCCGAACAGCGTGTGCCGCCCTTTTGGGTTGATTGAGAAACGCCAAACCCTTCCTGCTGTTTGCCGTTATAATCATCGGTCAGCTGATACCCGGCTTCAACGCAGGCGTTGGACCAGTCTTGGAAAATAGGATCCTGATTTCGGGCCCATTGGGTGACCATTGGACCATTGCCACCGCGATAGGTGTCTTCGCCACCTTCCCAGCTTTCGCAGCGCCGCATATAAGGCACAATATCGGAGTAGGACCAGCCGGTGGCGCCCTTTTGCGCCCAACGATCATAATCACCGCGATGGCCGCGTACATAGGCCATGACGTTGATGGAGGAGGAACCGCCGATCACCTTGCCGCGCATTGCCTCGATAACGCGGTTATTCATGCGGGGTTCCGGTTCGCCATCATAGCCCCAGTCATGCATGCGATGTTCATGCATTTTGCCCATGCCGAGTGGAATATGGATTAAGGGATCGCTGTCCTTGCCGCCTGCTTCGAGCAGCAAAACCTTGACGTCGGCATCTTCACTCAGCCGTGCAGCCAAGATGCAACCGGCAGAACCGGCGCCAACGATGATATAGTCAAAACTCTTGCCGTTGGTCATCCCTAAATCCTCTTTCTTTTCTTGATCTGACGCATTTCTGCGCGTGATAATTTTGTACACTGAAGCCGGGGCCCCGAAAACCCCTGTGTATTGACGCTACGGGATGGTTGCGCCGTTGACAGGATAGCTGTGGACCTTGAAACTGAGGAAAAATTAGGGAGAAGAAACTCATGCCGCATACCCTCCGATCGTTTCTTGAAAACATCGATAACCGAATCCTGAACATCCATGATGAAGTCGACCCGATAAATCAGGTTGGCTATCTGTGTTCGGAGAGCCGACACCCGCTGATGTTCCACAATCTCGAGGGATTCGAGAGCTGGCGACTCACGGATATTTTGATTAAGGATCGTAAAGGTCAGGCCGCGGCGTTGGGGCTGGAAAAGGACAATGAAGTCTGTCCGTACCTCGCCAAACAAATGGCGAATGGTGCGGGAAAATCGAAAATGGTCGATGACGGGCCGGTTAAAGAGGTCAAGCTCATCGGTGACGATGCCGATCTTCGCAAGCTGCCGATTCCGATTCATAGCCATGGGGATGCCGGTCGCTATCTCGGTTCCGGCGTAACGATTACCCGTGATCCCGAAACCGGCATTCGTAACGAGTCTATCCTGCGGGTACAGCTCACGGACGATCCGCACAAAGCGCCATTCTGGATGGCCGCTCGTCATAACTATCAGCATTATCTGAAATATGTCAAAATGAATGAGCCTATGCCGATGGCTTTCGCCATTGGTTTGCATCCGGTCTACGAGATCATGTCCAACTGGTCGGGTATCCATAAGGATTTCGATGAGCTGGAATACGCTGCTGGCGTCCTCGGCGAAGAAATTGAAATGGTCAAATGCGAGACCATTGATCTGGAAGTTCCAGCCCATGCTGAGATCATCATCGAAGGCACGGTCCATCCAACCGAGCGCATGATGGAAGGCCCGTTTGGTGAGTTTACCAATTTTGGCTTTGGCGCCGAAGGCCCCGCACCGGTCTTTACCTGTTCAGCGATCACTCATCGAAAAGATCCGATATTCCGCCATATGCAGGCGACTTGGTTTACCGATCATCAGCCATTGATCACCCTGCCGATGGAAGCGACTTATTACAATCGACTGCGTGAAACGCAGGGTAATACTAATGTGTTGGACGTTTTCGTCCCGCCTTGGGCATCTCAGTTTCTAATGATTGTTCAGGTTGAAGCCAAGTGGGACGGGCAGGTCAATGATATGCTGATGGCGGCACTATCAGGACCCAACCTGCACGTGAAAACGGTGATCGCAGTCGATGAAGATGTCGATATCTACAATGCCGAGGACGTATTGTGGGCGATGTCTACACGGGTTGATCCGGCGCAGCATGTGAAAATCCAAACCGATTGTCGATTGCATCCGCTAGACGCGGTGATTCCTGAGGTTGGCGATGAATATACGGTGATGCGGATCGGAGGTAAGATGGGGATTGATGCCACCAAGCCTCCGACCTGGCGTGCCGAATCCCGCGAGAAGTTCCAGCGTGTTGATCCAATGGGTAAGGGCGACGACGCTATCGCGAAGCTTCTCGAAATGGTTCGGCAGCCCGTTTAGGAGACCTCACGATGACAACGGAAACTGTAGCCTTTCAGATTCAGAAGCTGACGCCGCATATCGGTGCGGAAATTAAGGGTCTCAACCTTAATCAGGAGCAAAGTGCTGAAACCATGGCGGCGCTTAAGCAGGCGTGGCTTGATAACATTGTCCTGCTGTTTCGGGGTCAGGAATTAACTCAGGAAGCACAACTACGGGCAACGGAATTCTTTGGCGAGGTTGGTTATCTGGCGCGGCCCGCCAATGAATACCCTGTCGGCTATGACAAGTTGCTGCCTAACGTGATGCTTATTTCCAATATTCGCGAGAACGGTGAGCCGATTGGCGCATTGCCGGATGGCGAGATGATGTTTCATCACGACATGCTGCATGCTGATGTGCCGCATAAGGGTACTATGCTCTATTCGGTGGAGATCCCCAGCCACGGTGGGCATACTTTGTTTGCCAGTGGCTATGCTGCCTATGACACGCTGCCGGATGAAATCCGGGAGGCGCTCGAGGGACGGACGGTCAAGCATCATTACAATTATGGCTCAACCCAAAAGGGCGACGACAAAGGAACCGTAGCATTTTCCGATTCCGAACATCCTGTGTTCCGCACACACGAGGAAACCGGTCGCAAGGCGATTTATGTTAATCGCCTGATGTCGGAAGAGGTCGTGGGCCTGCCGAAGGAAGAGAGCGATCGCCTGCTGGCCGCGTTGTTCGATTGTTCGGAAAATCCTGAATTCGTCTATGAGCATATTTGGAATGTTGGTGACGTGCTGTTGTGGGACAATCGCTGCTCATCGCATGCGCGGACTGATTTTCCAGATGGCGAACGCCGTCTGATGCTGCGGACTACGATAGAGGGTGACACGAAGCCCTATTAAGTGGGGCACAGCGTCGAACAATAGACCTCATGGCTAAGAACAAATTTGGCATCGGCCAACCCGTCCGTCGCAAGGAGGACTATCGGCTGCTTACCGGCGCTGGGCGCTATACTGATGATACCCAACTGCCCGGTCAGCTTTATAGCTATGTCATTCGTAGCCCGCATGCCCACGCCATGCTCAATTCCGTTGATGTCAGCGCGGCTACTGACGCGCCAGGCGTTGTTACGGTTCTGACCTCTGCGGATTACGAGGCAGATGGTCTGGGGCCTTTGCCGCATGTGCCGAACCCAGCCCATATCACGCGGCCCAAGACGCCAGCCTTTGAAAATAGTGATGGCTCCGCGGTGTTTCTCGGGTCACATTTTCCGTTGGTCAGCGAGAAAGTACGGCATCTCGGCGAACCGGTGGCCTTTATTGTTGCCGAGACCGAAGCGCAGGCAATTGATGCCGCAGATCATGTAGCCGTCGATTACACGCCGCTTGATGCCGTGACCGATGCTCGTCGCGCCGTCACTGAAAATGCCCCACAACTCTGGGACGGCGCGCCGGGGAATGTGTGTTTCGATTCCGAGTTAGGAGATCGTGCGGCCGTTGAGTCTGCATTCGCTGAAGCTAACCATACGGTAAAACTTGATCTCAGTAATAACCGGGTCACTGCCGTGTCGATGGAGCCGCGTGGGGCCATCGGCATTTATGATGCCGCCCGTGATCATTACACACTGATTGCCGGCAGTCAGGGGTCGCACCGGATCAAGGATCCTCTGGTTGCTTTGCTGGGTTGCGATGCTGAACAGGTCCGCGTTGTCTGCGAAGATGTTGGCGGTGGTTTTGGGATGCGTAATTGGCTGTTCCCAGAACTCGTACTGGTGGTGTGGGCGGCCAAGCGCATCGGTCAGCCCGTCAAATGGATATCGACGCGCTCCGAAGCGTTTCTCAGTGATATGCAGGCGCGCGATTTAGCAACGACCGCGGAGTTAGCGCTGGATAAAGACGGTAATTTCATGGCTGTCCGGGTTGATCATCTCGGCAATGTTGGTGCGCATACGATGTCGTTTGTGCCACTGGCAAATGGCGTCCGGCTGGTCACCAGTATTTATGACCTTCCAAATGCCTATGTTCGAGTGCGCGGTGTGTTGACCAATACGCTGTCGACGGGTCCTTATCGGGGTGCAGGGCGTCCGGAAGCGATGTTCAATATTGAGCGGCTTATCGATGAAGCCGCTGCAAAAATCGGTTTGGACCGCATTGATTTGCGTCGCCGTAATTTGATTACGCAGGACAAGCTGCCCTATCTCAATCCGGTCGAGCTGACTTATGAATGCGGTGCCTTTGTTGAGAATATGGACGCATCGCTGGCGCTGGCAGACTGGCAGGGGTTTGTGACGCGGAAAGCATCGTCTGAAGAACAAGGATTGCTGCGGGGTATTGGCGTCTCCAACTATGTCGAGACCCCGGTTGGGTTTCCGCGCGAGGTTTGTGACATCACGATTGACCTTGGCGGCCGCGTGACTGTCGGCGTTGGGACGCATAGTCACGGGCAGGGGCACGAAACGAGCTTCGCGCAGGTCATTGCTGAGAAGTTGTCGGTTGATTTTAATAAGGTGGAGATTGTCTTTGGCGATACCGATGTGGTGCCCGATGGCGGCGGTACGCATTCCAATCGTTCCATGCGTATCGCTGGTACCCTGATGGTTCAGGGCTGCGAGACAATTGTTGAACAAGGTAAGGCGTTGGCGACTGATATTCTCGAAGCCGCCGTCAGTGACATTGATTATCACAACGGCGCTTTCATTGTTGCTGGAACGGATCGTAAGATTGACCTGTTTGACCTCTCTGTTACGGCAGCAGAAAAAGGCACGCCATTAATGGCGAACGAGCGGTTCCAGGGACGTATCCCTGCCTATCCAACTGGCTGTGCTGTAGCTGAGGTCGAGATCGATCCGGAAACAGGAGTGGTGACGATCTGTTGCTGGTCAGCAATTGATGATGTGGGACGGGTCATTAATCCGATGATCGTAGAAGGCCAGACCCATGGCGGTATAGCACAGGGTGTTGGCCAGGCGTTGCTGGAAGACATCGCCTATGACGATGAGAGCGGTCAGCTGCTCGGTGGTTCGTTCCTCGATTACTGCATGCCGCGCGCTGATGATCTGCCATTTTTTCAGGCGGAGACGGTGAACAACGCACCGACTCAGGGTAATCCGCTCGGCGTAAAAGGCGGCGGTGAAGGTGGGACGACACCGGCGCCAGCAGCCCTGATCAATGCGATTGTTGATGCCTTAAGACCGCTCGGTGTGGGTGATATCAAGATGCCGGCGACCCCGATGCGAGTTTGGCAGGCTATTCAATCTGCTAAAAGTTAGCTGCCAAAAATCTGGCGGGCGCCTTTAATGATGAGAGCTGTCGCACCAGCGAGTAGTAAAACCTGTAACGCAAAATAGAAACGCTTGTCGCTGGAAACTCTAAATGCGTGCGCGCCGAGCCAGGTTGCTCCGAAAACAAGTGGTGCGAAAAAAAGTCCTTCGGTGATCAGTGTCGGTGTGACGAGGCCGGCTGTTGTCAGCGCGAAGGCTCGCATAAACATTGTCATGGCTGAGAGCATGACATTGGTGCCACGCAGCGCTTCAGGTGAGGGGCAGGCATGTTTGAGATAGACGACCAGAAAGTAGAAAGCGCCCGCACCGCTTAGCCCGCCCATGGTTCCGCCGATAAAAGAGAAGCCCCCGGTAATCTTGCGCGACCTTATATCCATACGGGTGAGTAGCTTTTCGACCAGCTTGAGGGCATCCATCAGGATAATCATTACGATCAGGACCCCGAGGATAATCTGTAGGGTCGTGCCAGGCAGAATCGTAAAGACCCAGGTGCCAAAGAGAGTGCCGATAGCCATGCCGAGGATAAGTGGTTTGGTAACTGTCCAGTCTGCTGTTCTAAACCCTGAGGGGAGAAGGTGAAGTTGGGCGACAATGGTTGTCATCAGCGCTAACAGGATGGCGTGATGCGGGCCGAGAATAAATGTTGTTGCGACGACAATTGGCATGTTGGAACCGAAACCAAACGCACCCCGGATAAAGCAACCGCCGGCATGCGCCAATGCAACCAGTGTCACCGCCCACCAGGTTAAATTTTCGAAGGGCATTACCCCGAATGGAAGCCACTCTAACATTTACTGAAGCACTCAATTCATCCAACTATTAGTTGTGTGCAATTCATATCATCTGAGGATAGATACACGAAATCTAGGATCTACGATTACTTTTGCGTGAATTTATAGAAATCCACAACAAGTGCTAGTATGAAGAGAGTTGTTCTAGGTTTGTGCTCAATAAAAACACAAAGTTACAATTTTAAGAAGTATTGTGTGGTGTTGATAATGGCCACGTCGCAGGTGAATTACCTAAACATCCATCGCGCCGGCATCCGCGATCAGTTTGTCGAGAGATTTGTGCAAGCTGGCGAGCTCACGAGGGGATAGGCTGGAGACCAGTGTTTGATATCGCTTGTTGGCAACCGGCAGTATTTTGTCATAAAGCGCATCGCCAGAAGCGGTGAGTGACAGACGAAAACTGCGCCGGTCGTCCGGGTTGCCCTTGCGCTCAATATTATTGGCCTTTTCCTGACGCTGAATGGCACGGCTGATCGCCATCTTGTCCATTGCCCAGCGGTCGGTAATCTCGGTCGCCGTCGAACCCGGATAGCGCGCGAGTGTTAGAACAACCCGCCATTCAGGGACGGTAATGCCAATATCATCGAGATGATCGCTATAGGCACCACCGATCAAATTAGCGAGGATATGGATGGCCGACAGAATATCATCTGTGGGTCGGGAGGGTCCATTCGACATCGCTGGATTGTATTCAATTTTATAAAAAAAATTACTGAGTGCCTGGCACGGGAATGTCCATTTCGTTGCCTCGGCCCAGTTCTTTGGCGCGGTCAAAGACGATTTTGGCGAGCGCCATATCCGCCGCTGCCGTGCCATTATTATTGAAATGATAGGTGATTTGCTCATCTGACGTCCGGCCGGGATGTGCGCCTGTCAGAATCGACCCGAGAGAACAAATGTCATCTTCAGTGATAACGCCCTGCTGGATCGGATCATACAGACCCGCCTGTTTCTCCTGGGTTACGGATTCGACATGATTAACCGCAATTACATCGGCCCGGCGAACCGTTTCGTCATCATTCTCGCGTCGACCGCTTTTGAGCCAGCCGCCTTCGACTAAAGCGCTGTTAGACCCCACAACCGTGACAACATGCTGTCCCGGTTCAAGTAGTGAACCATCAAACACCGGCACGTTGGAATCGGTGGCTGAGATTACGACATCTGAATCTTTGATAACTTCTTCGGGGGTCTCTACCGGTACAACCTCCTTACCGATCATTGGGGCCATGAGATCGCAAAACGCCAGCCGATTTTCCGGATTGCGGCTGTATACCTTGACCTTCTCGATGTCACGCACCGCATCAATGGCAAGAATTTTGTTTACCGCCTGACCGCCGGAGCCAAACAGCCCGAACACCTTTGAATTTTTGCGGGCTAGTGCATCGACACCGACACCGGTGGTCGCGCCCGTCCGGAACGCCATGATGCTGGTAAAGCCGGTACGTTCATCGAATATCTCACCCATCATCATGCCGTCGAGCTTCGCCGTTTTGGAATTCCACAACAGATAAACCGGATGTTCGCGATAAGGATAAGACTGGTTGCTGCCTTCGTGGCTGACCATCTCGGCACGGGTCAGTGACCCGATGACGCCAAGCCCGGGAATGCCGCCGGGGAAATTGGAAACCCGCGTCCCTTCAGGAGAATGGACCCGTCGTCGCGGTGCGTTACCAATCGGAAACTCGTCGGCTTCCTTATAGCCCTGGGCAATGGCGGCCACGGCTTCTTCCATATTTATAAGCCCTTTGATTTCGTCGGGCCCAAGGATAAGGATCGCATTGCGATTAGGTCGATCTACGGCCATCGTTCTGAATTCCCTGTTACGTTGTTTCTCTATTATTTTTTTCATTCTATTTGTGCGTCGCGTTACAGGCAAGCCAACAACGCCAACTTTGAAGAATTTGGAAGTTTCGCGTATAGTTTCGCCATGGAATTCAAAGTGGACCCTATCAATGCGCCGTGTGGCGCCCGCATTACCGGTGTCGATCTCGGCACCGAGCTCAATGCCGCGACCTATGCGGCAATCCATCAGGCTTGGCTCGATCATCAGGTGCTGGTGTTTCCCGATACCGAGATGACCGAAGAGGACCAGATCCGCTTTACCAAGCATTGGGGCGAGATGCCGTTGCGCAGGCGCTATGCCGGGCGACGCGAGGAAGGCCGTCGGTCCCATGAATCCATCATGCTGATCAGCAATATCCGCGAGAATGGCGAACCCATCGGATCGCTGCCGGATGGCGATATGATGTTTCACTCTGACGGGCAATATGATGAGCACCCGTACCGCTATACCATGCTCTACGCGCTGGAAGTCCCAAGCACAGGTGGCAACACGTTGTTTGCCAATCTCTATAAGGCCTATGAAACCCTGCCGGCTGATCTGAAAGAGCGACTACGCAATGTCGAGGCTCAGCATGGATACTATGCCGGGCGGCATGTAACGCCGGAAATCCTCAAGTCGCTGAGCATCGAACGTGTTTCAGACAATTGGGCGCATCCGGTCTTCACCTCACATGAGGAAACCAGTCGAACGGTTCTTTATGTTAGCCGCCTCCTAACGCAGGCTCTACGGGGCTTATCGGAAGACGAGGGCGATGACATTCTCGATCAGCTGTTGGATCATGTGGAAAAACCAGAGTTGGTTTACGAGCATGTCTGGTTGCCGGGTGATTTCGTAATTTGGGACAATCGCTGTCTCAACCATGCGCGGACTGATTTTTCAGCTGGCGAAACACGGCTGCTGCGACGCACCACGGTACAAGGTGTGCGGCCCGATGCGGCAATTGCCGCTGTTAGATGATTGGTGATTGCCGCAGCTTGATGACTAAAGGAGAGAGCGAATGATGAAAGTGGAGCCTTTATGTGATGCTGTTGGTGCGCGGGTAACAGGACTCAACCTTGCGCAGCCGCTTGATGCCGAAACCCATGCGGCCCTACACAAGGCGTGGATGGATTATCAAGTGCTGGTCATTTCCGATCAGGATTTTACCCAAGAAGAGCAGATTAATTTCGCGCGGACATGGGGTCCGTTCCCCAAACGCGAACGCTATGAAAAGCGGGCGGAAAAAGACACTGCTGATAAATCAATTATGCTGGTCAGCAACATCCGCGAGAACGGCAAGCCCATTGGATCACTGCCCGACGGTGAAATGATGTTCCATACCGACGGGTCTTACGACGAGAATCCTTATAATTACACGATGTTGTTTGCCATCGAACTGCCGAAGACCGGGGGCCACACATTATTCTCCAACATGTATATGGCGTATGAAACCCTGTCGGACGACATGAAGCGCAAGCTCGCGAACTGCACGGCGCATCAAGGATATTATTCTGGCACCGTCCAGCGTGGCCAGCCGGTCGGGGGCTTTAATGGAGAATTCTCTCATCCAGTTTTTATTGAACACAATGAAACCGGTCGTACGGCATTGTATGTCAGCCGGTTAATCACCACCCGCATCAATGAGCTGCCCCAAGAGGAAAGCGACGAGGCGCTGGAGTTTCTGTTCAATCACTCGGAGAAGTCAGAATTCATCTATGAGCATGTCTGGACAGAGGGTGATTTCGTGATGTGGGATAATCGCTGTCTCAACCATGCCCGGACTGACTTTCCACGTGAAGAACGGCGGCTGTTGCGGCGCAACGTGATCCAGGGCGTGCGCCCTGAACGTGGTCGTGTCGACGTCGCGGCGTAAGGCAATACGATGAGCATTACCGTTGAACCAGTTTCAGACGCGGTTGGGGCGAGGGTCACCAATATTGACCTCCGTGAAGACATGTCGCCAGAAATTTTTAAGGCCGTGCATCAGGCGATGATGGATTATCAGGTGCTGGTGTTTCCCGGGCAGGAATTTAACGAGGAAGAGCAGGTACGTTTTACCGCCCATTTCGGCGAGCTCGGCGGGCGTAATCGAAAGGTACCGACAGCAGAAGGTGACCGCGTGGCGCATCCCGGCATTATGCTGATCAGCAATATCCGCAAGGATGGCAAACCGATCGGCTCGCTACCGGATGGCGAGATGATGTTTCACTCCGATGGTGCCTATGCCAAGCGACCGTTTCGCTACACCTTGCTCTATGCGATTGAGATACCGTCGGTTGGCGGCAACACCAAATTCGCCAATATGTACAAAGCTTACGATGCACTACCCGAGGAAATGAAAACTCGGCTCGCTGATGCCCGTGCCGAACAGGTTTACTATGCGGGCAGTGTGCAAAAGGACAAACCCTCGGACTCACTGACCGGCCAACGCTTGCATCCGTTATTTATCGCGCATGAGGAAACCGGCCGCACGTCGCTCTATGCAAGCCGTTTGATCACCACGCGGATTGACGATCTGCCCGAGGCGGAGAGCGACGAAATCCTCGAACAGCTTTGCGACATCGGCGAGCGTAACGAGTTTGTCTACGAGCATGTCTGGACGCCGGGTGATTTCGTGATGTGGGACAACCGCTGTACCAACCATGCCCGTACTGATTTTTCCCAGGGCGAGCGCCGCCTGCTGCGCCGCACCACGGTAATGGGTGTCGACCCGGTCGCTGCAACCGCCCAGGCGGCATAGAGTTAAACACATGGCTGATCTCAACCTCTCAGTCGCGACGGGCCCTTATGACCGCGTCGCGTCTTTGCGTCTTGGCGAGATCAAGCCCGAAGGCATCACTCTCGATTATCACGCGCAGGTGCCGGTGCATGGAATTTTTGTCGCCATGGCGGAGCGCGAGGCATGGGATGCGTCGGAAATGTCGCTGGCGCTCTACACCGTTAAACGTGCCCGCGCGCTGGCCGGTGGTGAACCATTTCCGTTTACCGCTATTCCGGTGTTTCCGTCGCGGGTATTCCGCCACGGTAATATTTTTATCAATCGTCAGGCTGGTATCAACACACCGAAGGACCTCGAAGGCAAGCGCATCGGTATTCAGGAATATCGCCAATCAGCAGGCATCTGGATACGCGGCATTCTGCGCGATGAATACGGCGTCGATACCGAAACTATCCAGTGGATCGAAGGCGGGGTGAATGAACCCCGCAAGGCAACCGCCAGTGATATCCGCCCCGACCGCGACATCAATATTGTCGAGCTGGGAACGGCAGATACATTAAGCGCCGCCCTCGCCACCGGTGAGATCGATGCCATCATTGCGGCGCGTCAGCCGTGCAGCTCTCAAACGTCAGACGATGTCGTAAGGCTGATCCCCGATTACCGGGACGCTGAACGCGCTTACTTTAAAAAGACCGGTATCTTCCCGATCATGCACACGCTGGTGATCCGCGACGCGGTCTATAACGAGAACCCGTGGATCGCCAAAAATCTGTTCAACGCGTTCGAGGCCTCAAAAGCCAAGGCCGCCGAGCTGATGGCCTATACCGGCGCCATAGTGGTGATGACCCCCTGGCTGCATGACGCGGTCGATGAAATGAGCGCGATCTTTAACGGCGATGCCTGGCCCTACGGATTGGAAGCCAACCGTCGTCACCTTGAGACCTTCACCCGCTATCTGGTCGAAGAAGGGTTCTTGTCAGAGACGCCCGCACTGGATGATATTTTCGCGAGCGTGGGGTAGGAGCCAAAACTCCGCCGTTTCTAATTTTCCCTCTCCCGTCATCCCGCACTTGATGAGGGATCCATCGGCGCGGTGTTTGATATGGACCCTGGACCAAGTCCGGGGTGACGGTTGGCGGTTCCATGTATCCAATGGCCTGATTAATTTTTGAAAATCTGTTCCCCGGTGTAGGGTTAGCGCTGACACAGAATTAGGAACGACGCTATGACGAGCAAGAAGGCGGATTATCTAGACTGAGTGAAGACCCAAACGACAGAGAACACCGCGTGAGTATTTTTAGGGATTTTAATGCCGCCGCCTTTTGGGCCGGTATCACGGCTTTTGTCTGGTACAGCTTTGGTGGCGTGCCGTTGCATATTGCGGTGTCGAGTGAACTTGGTCTGAGCACGGCGGCCTCGTCGAGCTGGATGTTCATCGTTTGGATGACAGGCGCGGTCGCGTCTATCGCCTTAAGCCTGCATTACCTCCAGCCGATCCCGATCACCTGGACCATTCCTGGCTTAATTTATCTCGGCACGCTCGGTAGCCATTACAGCTTTGCCGAGATGATTGGCGCCAATCTGATCGCCGGCATTCTTATTATTGTTCTCGGGGTGCTGGGCATTGGCGCGCGGATAATGGCGTGGCTTCCTCTGCCGATCCTGATGGGCATGTTTGCCGGTAGTATCTTTGGTTATATGACTCGCATGGTAAGCGCCACGGTGACGGATACCGTGATTGCGGGCTCTACGGTGCTGGCGTTTCTCATTGGCCGTGCCATCAACAGCCAGAAAGTGCCGTCCCTTGGCCTGGCGATGGTCGTCGGCGGTATCGCAGTAGCGATGACGGACCGCATCGTCGATGTGCCGGTAATCTGGGCATTGCCCGCTATCGCTGTGCCGGACATGGAGTTTACCGTCTCGGCCTTTGTCGGCGTCACCCTACCGATGGTCGTTTTGGCGATGGGGCTTGGAAATGTGCAGGGGCTCGGCTTTATGATGGCGCAGGGCTATCGCGTGGCGGTGACGCCGATCACCATCATTGTCGGTATGAGTTCCGTCGTGAACGCGCTGTTTGGAGGTCATGCAGCGATTGTCGCGCGGACCGGTGTCGCCATCCTGGCCGCGACCGAGGCTGGTCCTAAAGAAACACGCTATTGGGGAAATCTGATCGCCGCCGCGCTCACCGTGCTGCTGGCCTTCGCGGCAGTGCCGGTGATGTCGCTCGTGAGCATATTACCCAAGGCTTATATTTTTGCGTTGGCCGGGCTGGCCATTCTATCGGCGCTGCAGACTGCGTTTGAAAAAGCGTTTAGCGACAAATTGAAGTTTGGTGCGTTGATTGCGTTCGGTGTGGCTGCGACACCCTTTGTGGTGGCCGGTATTACCTCAGCGTTCTGGGCCGTGCTTGCCGGGCTCGGTGCCTCGCTATTTGTTGAACGTAAAGAGCTGCTGGCTTGCTGGAGGCAAAGTCCAGATGAAGTGTCGAGGTGACGGTTAACGGGTCACCCTAATTTCCATAAGGATCGGGGCCGAACTCGTTGTTTCCAATGTCGCTTTTTCGGCAGCCGATGACGATCATGCTAATGAATCCAAAAAACGGGATGTCCCAAGTCAGAATCCACCATCCGGACGCATTGAGGTCATGCAGCCTGCGGATGCCTATCGCGACACTGGGCAGGATGGTGAACACGACGACTAGAAACCCCATCCCAGGCTGTTGG
>CAJJCG010000121.1 GCA_905182615.1 Alphaproteobacteria bacterium UBA2964
GGTTCTGGAAAAAACCGTCTATTTTTAGACGGTGTTATTGATCGGGTTCTCGATTTTTTTGTGGCACAGAAAATCTGAGGGATGGTACCTGGGTGGAGGTGACGTCAGGCGCATAAAAGTCCCTCAGCATCCTTTGTAATTTTTCCTTGTTTGAGTCGGTTAACGTCCAAGCGATACCCTCTACACGCTTTTTGAAACCGTCCAGTATCGTTGGTCCATCGTTACTCGCCGCAACGAGGTTGCGTGCCAGAAGCCCGTCATTTTGCGACCAGCGTATCATGGCCTCGATTACTGTGCGGTTGGCGGCAAAGCCATAGGGCCATATGTCGCCATTCATGATTTCCGGGGCCCTTAGTTAAACCCGGTTAACACCCTCAAACGATCCCTGCTATAATGATTTAGACGCTCAACCTCACACAAGGGGCATTTGAGATGTTAACTTTAACTGACCGGAAAAAGCTCGTCGAAGCGGGCCGTGGTACGCGGTTCGGCCCCCACTGGCCGGGCCCAAAATCTAAAAGTTCGTGTCATTGTTTTGCAGCGTGCATTGCTGCGCGGTGAGCGAAAACAAGTGCTGGGCCCAACGTCGTCCCCGGGCCTGGATAGGTTCCCGCCATGATCGAATCCATGTCGTTGCCACAGGCGTAGAGCCCCGGAATTGGAGTGGATTCTTTGTCAAGCACCCTTGCATCTGCGTCGGTTGCTAAACCAGTGCTGCAGGCGAGTTCCGCTGGCCAGATCTCGAGAGCGACGAAGGGTTGCGTCTCAATCGGGCCGAGGCAAGGGTTGGGCCGACAATCCGGATCGCCGTTGAAACGGTTGAGGTCAGTGTCGCCCTTGCCAAAGTCTGGGTCGCTGCCCTCGACAGCGAAATTGTTATGGCGGACAATTGTCTCTGTGAGCACCTGAGCGTCGGTATTGATAGCGCTTGCTAGCGCCTGGAGCGTCGGCGCTGTCCGTATATAACCGTTGCGCACGAATTTGGTGAGGTCGGTTGTTCCTGGGTGGATGCTGCCCAACCCGTACTTTCGAATGAATTGTGCGTCGCAGATTAGCTGGCAGGGGATCGACGGCGATGATTTGTGGGCGAGGAACATGCCTTCGACGAAATCATGATAGGAGACTGCTTCGTTAACGAAGCGACGGCCTTCGGCGTTGACCGCAATTAACCCTGGCTTGGCGCGGTCGAGAATAATATGAGGGTAAAGACCTTGTGTGCCATCATTGCGCGGGACACGAGAAACCGGAGTCCAGAGCCCGCCATGCCGATCGGTCGGTGGATCGAGAGCTGCACCGACTCGTTTGCCTGCGGCAAGCCCGTCGCCGGTGTTCTCTGCGACAGCCATGGAATGGAGTGGAACCGGCACCGGCATATAGGTTTCCCTCATTGCTTGGTTGTGAGCAAATCCGCCTGTTGCCAGTACGACGCCGCGTCGGGTGCGCACCCGTAAAATTCCATCCTTGGTTTTGAGCATAGCGCCGGCGATACGCCCTTCCGACATCAATAGGTCGTCCAGCGCTGCTCCGAAATGGATCGGCACACTGTTCTGCTTAAGACTGTAAAAGAGACGACCGATTAACGCGTTTCCCATCACTAACCGCGTTCCCCGTGCATATTTCAGCCGATCGATGAAATAACGCAGCACTAGCCTCACCGTGTGCGTGAAATTCCCGACGTTTTGCCATCGGCCGAGTAGGCGGACGACATCGTTCTTTGCCACCATCATCCCGCCAAGTAGCATAAACTCATTAATAGGCGGCCGAATGCGCACGAAGTCGCGGTCCAGTAGTCGGCCGTCGAAAACCTCAGGAATAATGGCTCGGCCGGCGATTGCGGCACCTGGCAGGTTGCTGCGGTAGTCGGGATGGGGGCCGCAGGCTAAGAAAGAGAGCTCGGTCCGAGCCACAAGATCGTCGATCACTCGGGGGCCGTCAGCGAGGAAAGTGGTACGCCGCGCATCGGCACCACCATCGACAATCAGAGCATCGAGATAGGCTGCCGCGTCATCGGCATTGTCGGAATAACCTGCGTCGCGGCTTTGGGTATTGTTTGGGATCCAAAGCGTTCCAGCCGAGGTGGCGCCAGTGCCGCCGACTTGCTCAGACTTCTCGCAAATTAAAACGTCCAGACCTTCGAGCGCCGCCACCAACCCCGCGGTCATGCCACCCGGTCCGGCGCCGGCAACCAATAGATCTACCTCACGGTCCCATCCGTCTTTGGCCATAAATGTTCTTCCTGTCACCTATCAGGCAAAATAACTAATTTATCAAGATGCGGTAAAGTAGGAAAACAATTTTTAAACCATTGTACACTGAAAATTTGTAACGTTTCCGAGGTCAACAAACCCGCGCAGTGCCGCAAGCACCCAAAGCGCAAAAATCTATATTCACCGACCAAAAAGGCGTTTAGGTCTCCAGCAACTCCGGCGCAAACAACTCGTCAGCCGTGAGGTTGCGTGCCAGAAGCCCGTCATTTTGCGACCAGCGTATCATGGCCTCGATTACTTTGCGGTTGGCGGCAAAGCCATAGGGCCATATGTCGCCATTCATGATTTCCGCGGTCGCGGCATATTCGGCAACCACCCAGGGCAGCGTCACCTTGCTTGCCTGCGGCACCTGCAGTTCCGTGATGGCAATTTCCTTGGCATCGCAGAACGCCTTATAAACCGCCCGTGCAATCCAGGGATTCTCGGCAAGCAGGGTCTTACGAATAGCCACCGTATGCATGATCGGGAAAATGCCTGTGCGGCGGAAATAATCCTGCTCGGTGCTACGCCAATCGGGGAACAGGCGCTTGACCGGGGCACCACCCGCCATGCAAGACGGTTCATAGAGCCCGACGATGCCGTCGATTTGGCCGTTCGCGAGTAGGGTATTGAGTGAGCGTCCCTCGGGCGCGAGGTTAATCTCGACCCCCGCCGCCGTCGATTTGCTGGCACCCTGTGGGATATGATCACCGTTATCCTCGACCGCGCCTACCACCCAGCTAATATCGCGCGGCGCGATATTGTGATCGTCGGTGAGCATGCCGCGGGCCACCAAGGCGGCAGTCATCTCGAAATCCATCAGCCCGAGCGTTTTTCCCTTTAAATCCTCAGGCGTTTTAATTCCCCGATCGGTTCGGATGAATAGGGCCCCATGGCGGAACGCGCGGGAGGGAAACACCGGGATCACGTCATAGGCAACATTATCTTCCGAATAGCGCGCCATGAATCGGCTGAAGGACAATTCGGTAATATCATATTCAGCATGGTAGAAGGCGCGGTGGAAAGCATCTTCCGGGCGGCGTATGTGGAAGGTCGCGTCGCAGCCTTCGATCTCTACCCGCCCGTCTGCCATGGGCATGGTACGGTCATAATTCCAGAAGCATACGGATACCGGTAGTTGGGCCATTGCCTAATTCTCTTTCCCTGGTTAGCGCGGCGCATATCTTTGCCCCATTTTGTTGCGGCGTCACGATGATGTTAAGTGTTACCAATTCGGAGTTGTGAAATTTCAAACAAATAATACTCGCGTTGCCCACTTTGTCTCAACATTGCGCACTAATTCTTTACTCGGTCGGATCGGTAGAGACTTCCGCACCGGATGTCCGGTGTCGTTTCAAGTTATTCGTTTGTTCCATCGTTAGAAGCTTTTGCTGCAACGGATCGGTCGCCCCGGATCAGAGAGCACGGTTCGTGGGGTTGGGTCCCTTTGGGCCAAACCCTGACCGTGCCCCGATACAGCGGGTCGCCAGTTCGAGCCTGGCATCGCCCACCATCCCCCCGCCAGAGACGCTCCTAAACCAACGGTTTATGGTATGGTATCGTTGCTTCTGTAGTTAGGGCAGACGGAGATAGTTGTGAAACTTGAGTATGCTCCAAATGGATTGATTGGTGTTTTCACGCCACAGGCCAACACGACCGTTGAACCGGAGATGCAGATCCTATTGCCGCCGGGGTTTATCGCCATCAATGCTCGATTGACCAGCCCCAAGGCGACCATTGAGG
>CAJJCG010000122.1 GCA_905182615.1 Alphaproteobacteria bacterium UBA2964
GTCGGCGCGCAATGCATCTGCGGTATCATTCAGGACCGTCCCGCGCCCGACATAAGCCATACAGAGCCATAAAAAGGCCAACGGCGCAAACACACCAGTTAAAACCGCCCCAAGCTCGTGCGGCAACAAAGTCAAAACATTGAACCAGCCTATAGAGCTGTGAACATAGAGGGCCGATAGCGCGACCCAAATCGCCGTAATTGTATAAGCTACGATTGTTGACGTCTCTACGCGGTCTCGTAATAGGAATCGGAAGATCATCTTGTCTGGCGGCCCACCCCCGCGAAATTTCAGGAAAACCTTGCCCTAAATGCCCATTGGCATTGCTGACAACCCCCTCCTTAACCAAAGAAAAAGTATAGCCAAGCCCAACGATTCGTACCAAGAAAACGACGGGCACTGGAAATAATGATTACCAACTAAAGGTCTGAATGGCGGCGTCAGGGTAGACGCCTTCCGGAGCACAGACTGTCGCGATGCGTTTTCCCGCTTCAGCGGAGCGGTCACCATCGGCGACACCGAACGCCTCACCATGAATGCCGCCGATTACCAATACAGAGTACATGCCGAGCTCACGCGCCCCCGTAATGTCAGTTTTCAGGGAATCGCCGATCGCAAGAACACGCGCAGGTTCGGGATTACCCATACGGTGCAGACAAGTGTCATAAATAGGACGATAGGGCTTGCCATAATACAGAACGTCCCCGCCAAGTTCTTCGTAGCGTTTGGCCAGCGCACCAGCGCAAATTATACGGTGACCACCCCGGATCACTTCGAGATCGGGGTTTGCACAAACCATTTTCACACCTGCAGCAGCACCCTGCTGCAGAAAGTCTTCATAATCTGCCACCGTTTCTTCATCGTCCCACGGTCCCGTATTGACGATTAACCCCGCATCAGCAACGGCATCGATCTTGAGCAAATCAAGATTATCAAACAAACCATCGTCACGATCGGGACCGATATGCACATAGGTGGCGCTTACGCCGTCGAACCAGGACTCTCGACGCTCGGAGAGCCCAAGATGGGTTGCTTCGCCAGAAGACATGATGATTGGACACAGCTCGTCGGAAACGCCCATGCCATCCATGCCGTGCCTGACAGCATCAGCACGGCGCGGTGCATTTGTGAGCATCACATAGGGTTTGCCGGTCGCCGCTATTTTTTCAAGGCAGTCGATCACGCCGGGGTACAACGAAATGCCATCATGAATGACACCCCAAAGGTCTATGATATAAGCGTCGAAATCATCGGCGAGGTCGGAAAGACCCGAAAGGATGGGGATTTGGTCCGTCATGATGACGGGGTTGTGCCATGGACCGCTAAAATTGGAAAGAGGCTGTTTTATTCTACGCGCGCGCGCCGCGGTTTACCGAATAGATAACCCTGGCCAAAATCTATTTTGAGATCCAGCAGATCGAGAAATTGCGATTCTGTTTCGATTTTTTGCAACAATCAAATCCATGCCTTGACGGTTAAAGACCCGCTTAATATCTGCAACGGCAATGGGACCAATTGGATTCAGAATCTCGTCTAACAGAATTTCAGCATCAAACTTGACGTATTTGAAGCGGTTCTTGATCAGATCTTCACAGTCGATGTTGAGGCTTGAGACCTGATCTATGGAGAACTGAAACCCTAGGGATGCCAACTGTTTCAGATGCTGCTCAATGTCGTGGTCACGATTGACAACGGTCGCATAGGGAAATTCAAAGATCAGGTTCGGCGCCAGCCGGGCGTTGTCAGCCATAAATTCGACGAAATCACTAAAGAAATAACGGTCAGTTAGGCTGTGCGCCGATATGTTACAAAAGAAACCGATATCCTGCTTACTGTTTTGCGTCCGGCGGACCAATTGTACACAGCGGAACAGCAACATATTATCAATCGCCGTCACCCGACCTTCACGTTCAGCGATACCGATATATTGCTCTGGAACGAGATTATCGCCGTTTTGATCGCGAATGCGGGTAAAGGATTCATAAAAAACGCGTTTACGCTGTGGTAGTTGAACAATCGGCTGAAGAACTAAATCGACGCGATTTTGTTCAAGCCCATCGCGCAGGATCTTAAGAATACTGTCATCGTCCAGGCCGGACATTCCCGGTGCCTGACCAAGCGCCGGTTGTGTGATCTGTATCAGAGATTTAGGTGACGGGTCGTCTCCGATTAACGGTGCAACAACGGTGCCCTCACTGGCGACCAGAGCGAGGTTTGATGACGAAAGAGCAGCCCCCATTGCCGGCGCGGGGAATGCAGCGTGCGCAACTTTCCCAACAGCCTTCGCGGCAGTAGACGGTTTTGCCACTGACAACTGTTTCACCAGCCCTTGAAGAACCTTGACCTCAGCAATGACTGAACCGACATTTTTCCTGCTGTTATCTTTGGTCATCAACCAAATTCGCTTGCATTTCCTGCCGGGCAAAGACCTCATGCAGAAAGGCAGAGCCAACGAATACGACGGCACCAAGTATAGCGCCGATCTCTGCCCCTATTTCAGGAAAGAGAAGCGGCAAACCAATAGCGGTTGCCGCGGCAAGGAGCGTATAAACCGTCGCGATAAGAATATGATAAATAAACGCCATTGGCCGCCTGATTTCCAGAACTGGTCTTTAATTTGGCGCCAACCTCTTGAATTATGGTTAACAAAACCCTTTTTAGGTTAGCGATGGCTTGTGCCAACGGCGTCAGACAGCTTGGAATAGCCATCCGCCCTCAAGCGCGCTGCCAGTCCTGACTTAATTTCAGTCACCAAACGAGGGCCGCCATAGATCAGCGCGGTATAGAGCTGTACTAAGGAAGCGCCCGCTCTAATGCGCTCATAGGCATCATCAGCTGTTGAAATGCCGCCACAGCCTATTAACGGAACCTTCCCGCTGGTCATTTCAAACAGGTTGGATATAACTATTGTGGCCCGCTGCTGAATGGGCGAACCACTCAATCCCCCCGTTTCTTGAGCATTCGCGTTTCTTAAAGTAGCCGGGCGCTCAGATGTCGTATTACAGGCAATCAGCCCATCGATCCCTATTCTCATGGCAACATCAGCAACTGCTGCCAGTCCGTCATTATCCAAATCGGGGCCAATTTTAACCAGGAGAGGCGGTGTCCGATTCCCAGAGAGCTGCGCCAACCTCGCCTTTGCGCGACCAACCATTTCCGCCAGCTTGTCGCCGGCCTGCCAAGCGCACAAGCCAGGTGTATTTGGACAGGAAACATTAATCGTTACATAGCTTGCAAATTGCGCGAGATGATCCAAACAGACTTCAATGTCACTTGCGGCATCAGCCGTTCCGGTATTAATGCCGACATTTATACCAACAACACCTGTCGCGCTGTGACGCCTCTTTCTTAGATTTTTTGCGAACACCTCAACGCCTTCGCTTGGAAAGCCAAGACGGTTTATAAGAGCGCGATCTTCGGTAAGACGAAACAGGTTGGGCTTTGGGTTGCCTGGCTGTGGTAACGGCGTCACGGTTCCCGCTTCAGCAAACCCAAACCCAAGATCTATGATTCCATCGACACCTTCTGCATTTTTATCAAAACCCGCAGACATGCCGATGGGGTTTGAAAACTCAATATCCCACACCTTGATCGCCAAAACTGGGTCGTCAGGTCCAGAAGATTTAGGGACCAGTCCATATTTGAGAGCCTTAACGGCACTTTTATGGGCGAAGTTAGGCGGTAGCAGTCTCAACAGTGCTGTACCGCTTTTTAGAACGTCGAATCCTGTCGCTGATCGCTTTTGCACGGTGCGGTGAGTTGTAGCGGATATACCCGCACTCGACATAAAACTGCTTTCCGTTTGTTCAATTTAGACCGTAAGACACGGTCCGATTCGCCGCGAGGATCACATGCCTGGCATGATGCCATAACGGATGATGATTGATCACCCGGCGGGCTATCTATATACCAAACGGATTAGAGACAAGATAAATTATTAAGTCATTGAAATGAATGATACATTTGTGACCATCGCGGAAGCAAAACAAAGCATTGTTGACGAGTTCAGTCTGTTCGATGATTGGGTTGATCGATATGAATATATCATTGAATTAGGAAAGGCCCTCGAAGGCTTACCCGAAGAATGTCAGACTGAACAATTCCGCGTGAAAGGTTGCCAGTCGCAGGTTTGGTTTCGCGCACACAATGACGATGGTCGGATTATTTACGAGGCCGACAGCGACGCAATAATCGTACGCGGACTTGTCGCTTTGTTACTGCGCGTTTACTCGAACCGGTTACCAGACGAAGTATTATCTACGTCGCCGGATTTCTTTGACGCAATAGAGTTAGGGTCGCATTTGAGCGGCAGCCGCGCCAACGGCCTTCATGCCATGGTCAATCACATCCATTCTTATGCCCAGTCTTTTAAAGACGGGACGTGACAGTCAGGTAGAAATAGGAAAAATTCATTTTATGTTACGGCACAAAGACATATGGAATGCCCTAGACGGGGTCGCCAAGGCAAAAGGGTTTTCAGCATCAGGCCTCGCACGTCGCGCTGGACTCGACCCCACCAGTTTCAACAAAAGCAAACGTATAAATCCGCAAGGCAAACCGCGCTGGCCGACAACTCAGAGCATTGCAAAAGTTCTCGAAGTCACCGACCTAACCTTATCCGATTTTGTCACGTTTGCCGGCAAAGGGGCTGGCGCGGGCAAAGCCCGGCGGTACCCTCTCGTTGGACTGGCCAAAGCCGGTGGTGGCGGGTATTTCGATGATGCCGGCTTTCCGACAGGCAGCGGCTGGGCAGAGATCGACGGTCCCGATGTCGGGGATGACGGTGCTTACGCGCTCGAAATTACCGGCGACAGTATGATGCCAGTGTTTCGGCCCGGTGACATCGTGATTGTCTCCCCAACGTCTAAAGTCAAACGTGGCGACCGGGTAATCGTGAAAACGACTGACGAACAGGTTATGGCGAAAGAACTCGTCCGCCAGACCAAACGTGAAGTAGAGCTAAGATCTGTAAATGAAGAACACCCCGATCCAGTTTTCCGGAACTCAGAAATCATTTGGATGCACCGGATCGTTTGGGCAAGTCAGTAACGGAAAAACCGGTGACTGACCCTGCCAGCGATACAGAAAACCGGACGGATTACTGGAAAAACCGCAGTCCGGGCTGGACGGAAGCAGCCAGTGGCGCAAAACCGAGCAATGATACTTTTAATCTCCGCTTGATAGAAGAAGTCGGCATTTCTCCGGACATGGATGTTCTGGATATCGCGTCGGGAACAGGTGACCCTGCCATTACAATCGCGGGAAAAATCGAAACAGGCTCTGTAACGGCCTGTGACATGACGCCGACAATGCTGGCGGTCGCCGCGGCGCGGGCTGCCAAGCTCTCGATAGACAATCTGCGTATTACGGCCGGGAACATGACCGCTTTGCCGTTTTGCGATAGCACGTTCGATGCCGTTACCAGCCGCAACGGCCTCATGTTTCCCAACGACAAAATCGGCTGTGCACGCGAGGTGCTTCGGGTTCTAAAGCCAGGCGGAACAGCTGGCTGGATGGTCTGGGGACCTATTGACGCGAACCCAACCTTTTCCTCTGTAAATGCCGGACTTAAAAAGTTCTTCGGCGAGAATTTTCCGCCCCGCTTGATCCGGCACAATCTCGGCGCCCCAGGACTGCTTGCAGACATAATCACGCAAGCAGGCTTCGCAAAAGCCGAAGAAATCGAGTTGAAGCAGGAACGTCTTATTAAGAAGGACAACGATTATTTTCGCCGTGCGGTGGCCCGTACTGCACCTCATCGCATCGGAACCCTATCTGAAGCAGAATGGACAGCACTGCTTGATGATGTACAAAACGCCTGCGCCGATTATCGGGATGGTGATATTTATAGAATTCCAATCGTTGCCCGTCTCGGCATCGGTACGACCGAAATTTAGGAGTTAAACGATGAGCATAAGCGCCAAGGATCATTGGCAGGAACGCGGCAAGGCCTGGACGGCGACGGCCGTGCAGGGTATTTCCGCCGACGACACATTCAATCAGATGATTATTGCGGAAGCCGGTATCCAGGCCGGCGAGAAGATTCTCGACCTGGCCTCTGGCACTGGAAACCCCGCCGTCAGTATCGCTCATTCCATGAAGGGCGATGGCGACGTTATCTGCGCCGATCTCACACAGCTAATGCTAAAAACCGCGAGACAGCGGGCAGAAAAACTCAGCTTGGGGATCATGAGTTTTACCGCGGCCGACATGGCAGCGCTCCCCTTCGAAGATGGACAGTTTGACGCCATCACCTGCCGTTTCGGCATCATGTTTCCAGAGGACAAGGTGGCAGTGGCACGCGAAGCCAAGCGGGTACTGAAACCAGGGGGACGTGTCGCTTATATCGTGTGGGGTGCCTATAAAGAGAATCCGCCCTTCCATGTCTCACGTCGTGCCGTGGCAAAGTATTTGGGTACGGACGAGGGCCCCATACCCGGACGCCATAGTCTGAGTGCCTCTGGAACGCTGCGAGAAATATTGCAGGAGGCAGGTTTAGAAAATGTAGAAGAACGGGAGTTGCGCTACAAAAATAGAGTCGACGACATCGATGACTACGTGACCCGCAATCTAAACCGCAGTTTTGTAGAAGAAACTAAAGACATGACCGACGCAGCGTTCGTATTATTGAAGGCAGCCGTCATCGAAGCATGGCTGCCATTTAACGAAGACGGAGTTTTACAGGTGCCTAACTACGCCCGGCTGGGTATCGGGTGGAAAACATACTGATTAAGGTTTACGCCTGATCGTCAGTCAAACATTGGGTCGATGTCGGCGGATTGTTCATCATCACTAACAAGCGCCTATAGCTTCTCGATCTCTTCGTTGTTTTTTTTGACAGCGCCCATAATCTTGTCACTGGCGTCGGTCGTCGCTTCAAGAATGCCATCGAGCTTTTTGGTCATCGTCTGAAATCTGTCCGCATCGTTTTCGCCATGGTTAAGCGCCGCGATTGCCATCGGTACCTTGTCGATATAGGCAAAGAGCTTATCCAGATTCTCCCCCAGAAAACCCGGATCAAGATTTTCTTTTTTGGCGCTCAACTTGTTCAACGCTGTTACTCCCACGGATAAACTTATGCGACTTGCCCACATTTCAAAGTCACCGCATGAACGGCTTCCGGGACAAACAGCTAATGTTATCTGGAAAACTTACCCGACAATTATTACCAATGCCTTGCCAAAAGATGACAGCCGTTCGAAAAATTAAAGGAAATTTCGCGCCGCCGCGGCGGCAAACCGGGGGAACTACCCGCCGGAAATGTCTTCGCCAGCAAGAACCCGACGAATCAGGGTTAATGTCTCTTGCACACCATAAAGCGCGATGAACGATCCCATACGGGGTCCCTGCTCGCGGCCCAACAGTGTTTCATAGAGCGCTTTGAACCAATCCCGCAGGTTTTCAAAGCCGTGCTGCTTCCCGACTTCATATACCTGATTCTGAACATCACCAGCGTCGGTGCCCTGATCCATTGCCTCAAGTAAGGCTGCAAGGTCTTCCAGCGCTCCGCGTTCTTGATCATTCGGGGCGCGGTAAATTTTTTCAGGCTTCACAAAATCTTGATAGTAATGGATCGCATGCTCGACCAACCGGTCCAGAATGGGCGATGTTTCCGGCGTAGCGTCAGGCGCGTAGCGGGAAATAAAGCCCCACAGCACTGATTTATCATCGGTGTTGCAGGCCGATGCCAGATTTAACAAAAGACCGAACGTGACATGCGCCTCTTCCTTTGGCGGCGTTCCGTTATGAATATGCCAGGCCGGATTCTCGATTTTCTTGGCGTCGTCTTCCGCACCATATTTCCCAAGGAAGGTCAGATAGTCGTCGACATGACGCGGGATGACGTCGAAAAAAAGCCGCTTCGCCTTACGCGGCGAATTAAACATATAGAGTTGCAAACTTTCTGCGGGCGCATAGCGCAGCCATTCATCCACCGTCAGCCCGTTGCCCCGTGACTTTGAGATCTTTTCTCCCTTGTCATCAAGAAACAACTCATAGGTAAACCCTTCCGGAGCGCGTCCACCGAGAATCTTGCAAATGCGCGATGACAGGCGCACCGAGTCAATGAGGTCCTTACCGGACATTTCATAATCAACGTTGAGCGCCGTCCAGCGCATCGCCCAATCAGCTTTCCATTGCAGCTTGCAATGGCCACCGGTAACCGGCACTTCGAGCGTGCCGCCATCGTCGAGCCTGAAAGCCACGGTCCCGGCATCAACATCATGCGCAATAGCTGGCACCTGCAATACCACCCCTGTCTTGGGGCAGATCGGCAGGAACGGGCAATAGGTTGCACGGCGGTCCGGACCAAGCGTGGGCAGGATGACCTGGGTCACCGCGTCTAAATTCTTCAGAAGATGCAGCAAGGTGGCGTCAAAGCGACCTTGCTTGTAGCACTCGGTCGCGCTCTGGAATTCGTATTCAAAGCCAAACATGTCGAGAAATTCGCGGAGCCGGGCATTATTGTGATAGCCGAAACTCTCATGCGTACCGAACGGATCTGGGACCGTGGAAAGCGGTTTCCCAAGATGCTCCGCCAGCATTTCTTTATTGGGCACATTATCGGGAACGCTGCGCAGCCCATCCATATCGTCTGAAAAAGCAAAGAGCCGCGAGGGAATGTCACTCAACGCCGTAAAAGCCTGCCGTACCATCGTCGTTCGGACGACCTCACCAAACGTGCCAATATGCGGCAATCCCGAAGGACCATAGCCGGTCTCAAACAGCACATAGCCCTTTTCGGGGGTCTGGCCATTGATGCGCTTCAGCAGCTTGCGGGCCTCTTCAAAGGGCCAGGCGCGGGCATCTTCCGCCAGGTTCCGTATCGTATCCATGATCAACCGGTTCAAATTTTACAAATGGCGCGGAAACGTAGGCGCGACAGCGTCTCAGGTCAATGAAGAAGGTCATTTACTGCAGTTGGTATTGCGCCCGAATCCCGCTGATCCTGTATAGTTCCACCATGGATGCTCCCCTCCCCCTTCAGGCTATCGAACCAGCACGGTCACGCCACATAATCGTATCGGGACTAACCGATGCGGTGATCCTGTCACCGGCGGGCGAGCTTCGTCACATCACCCAGGCCCAGGCTGGCACCGCGCTCAAATCGATGTCACCGCCAATCCTGTGTCATGCGCCAACCGTGGCCCGCCGGTTACGGCTTTCACCCTTCGCAGCGCTGGATATTTTGGAGCTTTTTGCGTTCGCCCGGCCGGCCCGGTTTTGCCTGCCAACACCGGGCGGCATTGCCATCATCCTCGACCTCGACAAGCCGCAAACGCTGGAAGAGCAAGCTCATTCCCTGCGATTGGCTGTCGAAATTCTGCTGTGTGAACTTAACGAATTTGATCCCCGCGATGAACCTGACGCCCTGCCAGTGGCGCAAGCGATGCAGGATGGCGGCTGGGGTTGGGGACCGATGGTCACGGCCAGTCTGAAACATCTTACTGACGCGGAAGACATACCGCGCCCGCGACGAGGGCTCGATGTCTGGATGCGACTGCATAGCTGGGCCGAGTTCGCCCCGGAACCACCGCCGGAAAGTCATGCCGTCACCGACGCCGAAACCCGCACGCGGCTGGCCGAACTGGTTGGACACAATGCCGAGGCGCGCCCACAACAGGCTGATTATGCCTCCGCGGTTTCGGCGGCGTTTGCACCGCGCGCCGTCGCCGATACACCGAACGTGGTGATTGCCGAGGCTGGTACCGGCGTCGGCAAGACCCTGGGCTATATCGCCCCAGCCAGCGTGTGGTCGGAGAAAAATGGCGGCGCGGTGTGGATCAGCACCTATACAAGAAATCTGCAGCGCCAGATCGATGACGAACTCAACCGGCTACATCCTGACCCCGACGTCAAAGCCCGGCATGTCGTCATCCGCAAGGGCCGAGAGAATTATCTGTGTCTTCTAAATATGGAAGAAGCAGTTGTCCGTAGCCCGACCCGTCCGGCTAGCGCCATTGGGCTTGGTCTGCTGGCGCGCTGGGCGGCAAAGACCCGATCCGGTGATATTGCGGGTGGCGATTTTCCAACCTGGCTCACTGATCTGGTTGGCTTCCGCGACACGCTGGGGCTAGCCGACCGACGTGGCGAATGCATCTATTCCGCCTGCAGCCATTACAGTAAGTGCTTTATCGAACGAACAGTGCGACAGGCCCGCCGTGCCGATATCGTCGTCGCCAACCATGCGCTGGTTATGACACAGGCCGCCCTTGGCGGACTCGATGACGGCAATTTCCCAACCCGGATGGTATTCGATGAAGGGCATCATCTGTTTGATTCCGCTGATAGCGCTTTCTCAGCTGAACTATCAGGCCGTCAAGGGATTGAGCTACGCCGCTGGCTACTAGGCGCCGAAGGCGGTGGTCGCAGCCGAGCACGCGGATTGCAGCGCCGTATTGAAGATTTGACTAAGGCAGATCCGGCGACCGCAGATGCGCTGAACGCTGTGATGGAGGCAGCACAATGTCTGCCCCAAGCAGGCTGGGCGGTCCGACTGGCAGATGGAGATCGGCCCCGTGGCCCGGCGGAGGAGTTTCTCGCGCTGGTCCGCAAACAGGTTTATGCCCGCGCCAAAGACCCGCACACATCTTATGACCTCGAAGCCGATGCAGCGCCGCCGATCGATGAGCTGCATGACGCCGCCGCAATATTGGAGACCGCCCTCGGCGAACTAGCGCATCCGATGAAAGCGCTGATCGCGCGGCTGCTTTACCTGATGGATGCCGAGGCCGATAATTTCGATACCCATACCCGCCAGCGGATCGAGGCCGCCTCTCGCGGGCTGATCCGCCGTGTCGAAGGCGAGGTTGGCGCCTGGCAATCCATGCTGGCAGCTTTGCGCGATGTCGTGCCGGAAGAGTTTGTTGATTGGTTCTCGGTCAGCCGCGATCAAGGTCGTGACACCGATGCCGCGATGCATCGCCACTGGATCGATCCGACCGTGCCATTTGCCCATCATGTCGTGCGCCCGGCGCATGGCGTGGTAATGACCTCCGCCACCTTGCGCGACAGCACCGGCGATAACGAAACTGACTGGAAATCCGCCGAAGGTGTAACAGGTGCCGTCCATCTACCCGCCCCGGCAATCCGCGCCCATGCGCCGTCGCCCTTTGATTATCCGGCGCAGACCAAAGTCTATGTCGTTAATGACGTCAGCCGCACCAATGGCGATCAGATTGCCGCCGCCTATCGCGAACTATTTCTGGCGGCCAATGGCGGGGCGCTCGGTCTGTTCACCGCCATCGCCCGGCTGCGCACCGTACAAAGCAAGATCGCCACGTCGCTGGAGAAAGCCGGTCTGCCGCTACTGGCACAACATGTCGATGGCATGGACACCGCCAGCCTGATCGAGATCTTCCGCGCCGAAGAAAACAGCTGCATTCTCGGCACCGATGCGATCCGCGATGGTGTCGATGTGCCGGGCCGCGCTCTGCGCCTCGTAGTGTTCGACCGAGTTCCGTGGCCACGCCCGACCATATTGCACCGCGCCCGCAAGAAAGCCTTTGGCGGCACCGCCTATGATGACCGCATTACCCGGCTGCGGTTGAAACAGGCCTTCGGGCGGCTGGTGCGTCGCGCCGGAGACCATGGCGTATTCGTTATCCTCGATGCGCGTACGCCAACCCGCCTGCTAACCGCCTTCCCCGACGGGGTTGAGGTCGAACGAACCGGGCTTGTCGAAGCGATAGAGGGAACCAAAGCGTTTCTCAATGGCGTGTCTTAGATAGGGCACCACCTCTTGACGCAACTGGTTAAGAACCTTATCTGCGCTAGAGTTGCGGAGACGTGCTGACACCGTGTTAAGAACAAGAAACGGATGGAAAGGAAGAATAATGGCTGAACATCACGACGGGCTGATCTATGCGATGGTGCTGGCATCCGCCGCCGACCGCGAGATGACTGATTCCGAATTACAATCGATGGGCGATATGGTCCGCACCCTGCCGGTGTTTGACGGGTTTAATGAAGAGGATCTGCCCGACGCGACACGCGCCTGCGCCGAGTTGCTCAATGACGATGCCGGGCTGGAAAATGCCATCGAATTTATCCGCACCAAGGTGCCGGTCCGGCTCTATGAGACCGCCTATGCAATCAGCTGCGATGTTGTCGCCGCCGATGGCCAGGCCAGCCAGGAAGAGCTCCGCCTGCTCGAGATGGTCCGCCACAGCCTCGACATCGACCGCCTCGTCGCCGCCGGCATCGAACGCGGCGCCCGCGCGCGGCATATGCCGGGGTAAGGGAAACGCTGCTACGGGGCAGACCCCGCCAACAAAAATCACGACACAACTGTCAATTTAGGCAGGGCTTCTTTAAGCGCTTCAACAGCTTCCTCCGTAACCGGTGTTCCGTTGATATCGAGCTTTTCCAGGCTGGAGAGGTTTTGCAGCGCCGCGAGGTCGGCAACCTGTGTTCCATTGAGATCGAGACTTCCAACAGCGATCAGATCTCCAATCTGAATTTCTTTCACAGATTTTTCCAAGGAACGCGCTATCGCCCGTGAAACTTCTTCCGGGAAATAAGAAAGATCGATTATAGGATACTGAGATATAGGGCCCCTGCTGGGTAACTCTTTCAAACAGTCAAGGTTAGCACCTGTGAGGATAGCGCTAGATATCGCTGCTTTATGAACAGTTGCGTTGCTAAGATTAGCTTTCCTTAAATCACTTCCGAAAAAATCAAAAGCGCTAAGGTCGCAGCCAGAGAGATCTATTCCTTCCAGACATACTTCCCGAAAGTCTCTGCCCGGATTCAACCCAGCGAAGCGAGCGAGTTCTTCAAAGTCATCGGTCTCTACCAGTAAGACCTCGTTCATCTTCTTTAAAAATTCATCTTCATCTAGAACGGTCATTGATTGTTCTCTTCTTCGGACATTTCAAATGGTGGCAAATAAATGTGCTCCATTTTCTTTCCGAGCAGCGCTGATATTACGCCCAACTTCTTGCCTAGCCTTGCTTATTTTTTAGCTGCAAAGACTTTCTTTTCGCCTCGCTCGCCGTTGTCAGCTCTTGTTGATCAACGATCTCAGCATAGAGTTCAAATATAATTTTCGGTTTTATTGACCACCCTCTTTTGCCGGCGCTCGTTAACGTCCCAAGACGTCCACCCTTGGAATCCTCTCCGTCAATCACTGCTCCAGAAAAGTCTACGTATTCAATGAGCTCCCAAAGATGAGTGGTCCCTGTCGCCGAAATCGGCGCGGCTCCAGCTCTACCGAGGCCAGCTGTATTTTATGAGTTTCGTCGTCATCTACCATCGTACGCTCTCCCTTAGCGTGAAGTCTGTGATGTGCCCTCGTGTGAGTAAAAACCCACCTAAACAAAAAAGGCCCCGCCGAAGCGGAGCCTTTAATTGTTTGGCTTTGGTTAGCCGATGAAAGGCGAGAGCCTTACATCATGCCGCCCATGCCGCCCATTCCGCCCATGTCGGGCATTGGAGGCATGCCGCCGCCACCTGCTTTGTCATCAGGCGCTTCGGCAACCATGGCTTCAGTCGTGATCAACAGACCGGCAACCGAGCTGGCATCCTGCAGAGCAGTCCGCACAACCTTAACCGGATCGATGACACCAGCCTTGACCAGATCTTCGTAGACACCAGTCTGTGCATTAAAGCCGAGAGTCGCGCCCTTAGCTTCAAGCAGCTTACCGGCGACAACCGCACCAGACACACCGGCGTTTTCAGCGATCTGACGAACCGGGGCCTCGATGGCCTTACGGATGATGTCGATGCCGACACGCTGGTCGTCATTGGCGAACTCGACCTTGTCGAGACACTTGATCGCATAGATCAACGCGGTTCCGCCACCAGGGACGATGCCTTCTTCGACAGCAGCCCGAGTTGCATTCATCGCATCTTCGACACGATCACGCTTTTCTTTCACTTCGATCTCAGTAGCGCCACCAACCTTGATGACCGCAACACCGCCGGCGAGTTTCGCCAGACGTTCCTGCAGCTTCTCACGGTCGTAATCGGACGAAGTTTCTTCGACCTGTGCGCGGATCTGATTGCAACGACCCTGGATGTCGGATTTTTTGCCGGCACCCTCAACGATCGTAGTTTCTTCCTTAGTCATCATGACCTTCTTGGCAGTGCCAAGCATGTCCATGGTGACGTTCTCGAGCTTGATGCCGAGATCTTCAGAAATAACCTGACCACCGGTCAGCAACGCGATGTCTTCGAGCATCGCCTTACGACGATCACCGAAGCCAGGCGCCTTGACCGCCGCAACCTTGAGACCACCGCGAAGCTTGTTGACCACGAGAGTCGCAAGGACCTCGCCTTCAACGTCTTCAGCAACGATGATCAGCGGACGAGAGGACTGAACGACTGATTCCAGCAACGGCAGCAATGGCTGAAGGCTGCCAAGCTTCGCTTCGTGGAGAAGGATAAGCGGGTTCTCCATGTCACAAATCATTTTCTCAGGATTTGTAACAAAGTACGGAGAAAGATAACCGCGGTCGAACTGCATACCTTCAACAACTTCAAGCTCAGTCGTCAGGCCTTTAGCTTCTTCAACCGTGATGACACCTTCTTTGCCGACCTTCTGCATTGCTGCAGAAATCATTTCACCGACTTCGAGGTCGCCATTAGCAGAGATAGTGCCAACCTGGGCAATCTCAGCTTCATCCTTAACCTTCTTGGAACGCGATTTGAGATCGGCGACAACGGCTGCAACCGCTGCATCGATACCACGCTTAAGGTCCATCGGGTTCATGCCCGCGGCAACGGCTTTGCAGCCCTCACGCACGATGGCCTGAGCCAGAACAGTTGCCGTTGTTGTGCCATCACCCGCTTCATCATTAGTCCTAGAAGCGACTTCACGCACCATCTGGGCGCCCATGTTTTCATATTTGTCAGCAAGCTCGATTTCCTTGGCGACCGTTACACCATCTTTGGTGATCCGGGGTGCGCCGAAGGCTTTGTCGAGAACGACGTTACGGCCTTTGGGGCCGAGTGTTACTTTCACCGCATCGGCGAGAGTGTCGATACCAGCAAGCATCTTGTTGCGTGCATCGGTACCAAATTTTACTTCTTTAGCTGCCATCGGTCGGGTCTCCTTATTCGATGATGCCCATGATGTCGGATTCCTTCATGATCAGGTAATCCTTACCGTCCACCTTAATTTCGGTGCCGGACCACTTGCCGTACAGGACGCGATCGCCCTTTTTTACGTCAAGCGTTACTAATTTGCCGTCTTCGCCACGGACACCAGGTCCGGTTGAGACAACTTTGCCCTCTTGCGGCTTCTCTTGAGCCGTATCGGGGAGAATAACTCCACCCGCCGTTTTAGATTCAGCCTCAAGAGCTTCCACCAACACGCGGTCATGCAATGGACGAAATTTCATTTGCACGTTCCCTATTAATTGTTGAAATAAAAGAGGATTCGCTAGTTTGTTAGCACTCTCCTCTCACGAGTGCTAGACATATAGGCATCTGCTCAATGAGAGTCAAGAACCGCCATTTGAATCTTTGTTGAAAAGATCATTTTTGGGGCGAATTGCCGCAAAAGTCCCGGTTTTACTTGCCTGTTGGCCATTTTCTGGCCTATTGAGGGGCTGTCTATCAGAACCCGGGACCCGCTTCAACCTTGTTTGCACCCTCCACATCAACTGCCTCCACCTCAATTCCGAAAACCGTCGGCTATTGGCTATTGGTTTGCTGCGCGATGGTCGCCGCGATGATCCTGCTGGGCGGTGCCACCCGGCTGACCGAAAGCGGGCTTTCCATCGTCAACTGGCGCCCAGTGACCGGTATTTTACCACCGCTGAGTGATACCGAATGGCAGGCGCTGTTTGCAGCGTATAAGACGAGTCCGGAATTCTCCAAGGTCAATTTCTGGATGACGGTAGGTGATTTCAAATCGATCTACTGGCTGGAATATCTGCACCGCCTGTGGGGACGGCTGATCGGGGTGGTCTTTCTGCTGCCTTATCTGTGGTTCGTGATGCGCCGAATGATCCCGGCAGCGCTTACCTGGCGGCTGGGGGGCTTGTTTATGCTCGGTGGCGCGCAAGGGCTGGTTGGCTGGTACATGGTCAAAAGTGGCTTGGTCAACGAACCCTCAGTCAGCCAGTACCGGCTCGCCGCGCATCTAGGGTTAGCCTTCGCAATTTTTGGCCTGCTGTTCTGGTATGCAGCGGTCTGCCTAACCTTTCGCCCCAAACGAAGTGGCACCGGATGGGCACGGATGGGATCGTTGATCATTCTCTGGGCCGCCGCGATCACAACTATCTGGGGCGCCTTTGTTGCGGGTCTAGATGCCGGGCTCGCCTATAACACTTTTCCTTTGATGGGCGGACGACTGGTTCCAGAAGGACTACTGGCAAACACGCCATGGTGGCTCAATTTATTTGAGAATACCGCAGCCGTGCAATTCACCCATCGCTTACTTGCCATCAGCACGGTTACGTTGGTCCTGACCTATTGGGTATCAGCACAGCGCAGTGCCCTAAGCAACTCGGCGCAGAAGGCGGTTACGTTGTTAGGTGTTTTAGCGCTTTGTCAGCTGGGTCTCGGGATTGCCACCCTGCTAACCGAAATCGCCCTGCCACTCGCCATCCTGCATCAACTCGGCGCACTCGCGGTGATAACCTCAGCGATTTGGCTACGTTTTACACTGGGTGATTAAGCACCGGTTGTTGGCGTTGCCACTTCGCTCCGGCGACCGAATAATGACGCGCCCAGCAGATAACCACTGGTGCAAATCAATAACCCATAAACATTGATGCCAAGGTCATCCGCATATTTGGCGATCAGAAAACTCGCCAGAGATCCGAAGCCGCCTTTGACGCGGATGAAATAAATAGCAACCTCTGCAACGACGAAGCTTAAGTAATAGGTCGCGTAGCCGATACCACCGGTGATACCGAAGGCCTGCCCGAAGTTGGCAGCATTGGCAATCGACTTTTCAAAGATCCAGGAGATCGCGGCACTAAAGACCAATACCCAAAGGGTTGATGACGCGCCAGCGTCGCTGCTGCCTTTAAACAAACTGTCGGGCCGGAACACCGCGTGGGCTGAACATCCAGACAATTCCGCAGTAAATAATCAGCCCAGCCCAGGGGGCTACTAAAAGTAAACTGTCATTAGACACCAGTTTCCCCCACACCCAATCGGTATTCCGATGTTATCTACGTATTTGCTTACAGAAACCCAGCAACACTTGCCAATACTGTCTACACATTACCGACAGATAAGGGTGATCAAACAACTTGACGCCCCTGCGACTCAATAGTACTGATCGAAGTGTGGTGATTTGAGCCCGACTGGCTTGCGGCCAC
>CAJJCG010000123.1 GCA_905182615.1 Alphaproteobacteria bacterium UBA2964
GGCTGTCTTAACACTGTTGTTTTCTTCGGAAAACTTGATGGCCCGCTCACTGGCTTGACAGCCGATTTCTGTTGATCCTGTTCAGTCCGACCAGACCTTGTCGTTTGAGCGACATTGGAGGTTCCTGGGTCGGGTAGTCTCAACCTCTGTCCCGACCTCAGTCGATAAGGTGGGCGGATGTTATTTATCCGTACGAGCGATCCCATATCTCCCCCATAGCGTCGGGCCACGCCATAGGCCGTTTCCCCAGCACGGGCGATATGAATACGGGAGCTTGGCGTTGTGAGCGTCTTCCCCGGATAAATCACATAAGGCGGTCGTAGCCGGTTCGCCTCGATGAGCTTTCTAATCGGAATACCGTGACGCCGGGCAATCCCATACAGCGTGTCACCGCGCCTAATCAGGATATGACCAGCTGGAACGGTCTTGCGCGTTTGTGATTGTTGTTTTTGATCTGTCGGTTTTTTCGAACCATCAAAAATTGATGGATTATAGTCATTCCGCGCACAAGCCGAGACTAGAACCGCCAACAAGATTGGCAGTGACTTCCGGATAAAGGCTGGCGCAAAGACCATATTCATGGCGTCACGTTAAGAACCGGGTGAGTCGCGGTCAACAGAATGCTGTATCACTGATTTGCCGTATCACCAATTTTTCCATCAAGCATGGGGACAAATCGAACCGGCCACAAATTTTCAAATGCCCATTCGCCAGTGGGAAGCCGCTGAAATTTGACGAGGCTTTGGTCATGGGTCGTCGTCCCTATGGGGGCAATAATAATCCCGTCATCTGCCATCTGATCGAGAAGCACTTTAGGCACTTCCTTTGCTGCTGCCGTCAAGATCATCCGATCAAAGGGAGCCTGCTCTGGCCACCCCGCACCACCGTCGCCCCACTTGGTGGTGACATTATTGATCCGAAGTTCCCGGAGCCGAGCGTCCGCGGCGCGTAACAATTCCCGAAATCTTTCTATCGAATACACCCGGCGGCAGAGACCGGCGAGGACGGCGGCCTGATAACCACAGCCCGTACCGACTTCTAGAACTTTCATGCGCGGGCCAATTTCGAGGGCCTGCGTCATAAACCCGACAACAGAAGGCTGACTAATCGTTTGGCCATGCCCAATCGGCAACGCGGTATTCTCATAAGCCTGATCATGGAAAGCTTCCGGGATGAAGGCTTCTCGCGGTACTCGTTCAATCGCAGAGAGCACGACCTGATCGGTAATCCCTTGCTGGCGAAGCTCCATTACCAACCGGATCTTGCGTGCTTCAAGCATTGAAGTGCTATCAGGCAGTGATGGTTTCGAGACCATTCATATAAGGCCTCAGGACTTCAGGAACCGTAATCGTACCGTCCTCGTTCTGGTAATTTTCCATGACCGCAATGAGGCACCGTCCGACAGCCAACCCAGAACCATTGAGCGTATGGACAAATTGGGTGCCTTTCTCGCCTTCCGGACGAAATCGGGCTTTCATACGTCGAGCCTGAAAATCGCCGCAGTTCGAACAGGAAGATATCTCGCGATATGTTTGCTGACCAGGCAGCCAAACCTCTAAGTCATATGTTTTGCGAGCAGAAAACCCGATGTCGCCCGTACACAATGCCATCACCCGGTAGGCCAGACCGAGACGTTTGAGGATCTCTTCGGCTGCGCTGGTCATCCTCTCATGCTCGTCCAGTGAGTTATCAGGATGGCAGATGCTGACCAGCTCTACCTTGTTAAACTGATGTTGCCGCAACATACCGCGCGTATCTTTACCAGCAGCGCCCGCCTCAGAACGGAAGCACGGCGTTAACGCTGTTACCCGGATCGGTAGATCACCTTCCGCCAA
The DNA here is from genome assembly GCA_905182615.1 of Alphaproteobacteria bacterium UBA2964. Lineage (GTDB taxonomy): Bacteria > Pseudomonadota > Alphaproteobacteria > MPNO01 > UBA2964 > UBA2964. Next base: position 1,836 of record CAJJCG010000123.1, read on the forward strand.
TATTTCGTTCGCGACGAGATTAGTCAGCGGTACTTCAGCGGTTGGAATAAGCCAGAGACCATCCGTCGTCTTAAACAAATCATCAGCGAATTTTGGCAGCTGGCCGGTACCGTACAGAGCTTCATCCTTGACCAGCACAGGCGGTGCAATTTCCGTATATCCATAGTCCTCTGTCTGGACATCGAGCATGAAGGACGCCAAGGCGCGCTCCAACCTTGCCACAGGACCCTGCAAGACCACAAATCGGGCACCAGATAGCTTCCCTGCTCGATCGAAGCTAATGCCGGACAGGTTTTCACCTAGTTCAACATGGTCCTTGGCTTCAAAATCAAAAATCGGAGGAACACCTTCCAACCGAATTTCGACATTATCCTCTTCACCTGCACCCGCCGGCGTGTCATCGGAAGGTAGGTTTGGGATGCCGGATATTAAATCCGATAATTCGGCCGACAGCCCTTTTTCTTGCTCTTCAAGAACTTGCATTCGGTCCTTCAGATTGCTGACTTCTTTGATCAAGGAATCGGCATCTTCGCCTTTGCCTTTGGCGATGCCAATTTTCTTCGAGGTGTCGTTGCGCTGTGTTTGCAATTTCTGCAGTTCAGTCTGAACAGCACGCCGGTCAGCATCCCGCTGAACCAGGTCGGTCGACATCGTTTCAACACCCCGTTTTGCCAATGCGGCATCGAACTCTGCGGGGTTTTCCCGAATCCAGCGGATATCATGCATGGCGAACTCCAGACGCAACCTTTGGCTGGCGGTTATAGGCGCAGAATATTAGCACGTCTAGAATCGTTCAGACCCATCACGTATCTTCATCCTCTTCTGCAGCATCCCATTCCTCTTCAGCCGCCGCCCGTTCGTCCCGCTTTTTCTCCATCATTCGGGCGCCCACGATAGAGACCTCGTATAACAAAATAATCGGTACGGCTAAGCCAATCTGACTAATCACATCGGGCGGCGTGAGGACGGCCGCAAAGACAAAGACACCGACGATGGCATAACGACGTTTTTCGGCCAATCCATCGGCTGTAACAATGCCCGCTTTCGCGAGCAGCATCAGGAACACTGGCAATTCAAAACCAAGACCAAAGGCAAAAATCAGCTGCATAACCAATGACAGGTATTCATCGACTTTTGGTTCGACCTGGATCGGCAACAGTCCCTCACCACCGGGGGTTTGAAAGTTCAGGAAAAATTCCCAAGCCAGCGGAAAGATAAAGTAATAGACCAGCGCGCCACCCATAAAGAACAGGACCGGTGTTGCCACTAGAAATGGTAAGAAGGCCCGTTTTTCGTTCTTATAAAGACCTGGGGCGATAAACAGCCAAATCTGTGAAGCAATCAAGGGAAAGGCAACAAATGCTGCCGTAAAGAAGGCAACTTTCACATAGGTAAAAAAGGCTTCTTGTAACGCCGTGAAGATCATCCGTGCGCCTTCACGTGACTCCATCTGTTCAGCGAGGGGTCTAACCAGGAATGCAAAGACATGTTCGGCAAAATAAAACGCGATAAAAAAGCACACGACGAAACCGGCCAGGGCCCATATCAAACGGCTGCGCAGCTCGACTAAATGTTCGAGCAACGGCATCTTTGAATCTTCTTCAATTTCCTCAGCCATCGTCAAGTTTTACCCTGATCCGTCTTTTCCGAAGGTTCATTATTCGCAGATTCTAATTTCTTAGCTGTTGAGTGCTGTTCAGCGACGTCATCCGGCTCATCGTCAATTTCATCCTGCTGATCGAGATTGTTTTGAATTTTCGTCAAATCCTCTTCGAGAATTTCTTTAGCACCGTCGAAGGCATCGGTTACATCACCGTCAGGATCGATAGCGTTGATGATTTCTTGATGGATTGTATTCCCGATATCACCGGTTTCGCCTAGGCCAACTCCGTCCCGAAACTCATCACCAATTTTTTCAAGTTCGACTTCTTGGGCCAGGTCGTCGATGCCACTTTGAAATTCCCGTGCCAGCTCACGGGCTTTTCGAACCCAACCGACCACGGAGCGTATCAGACCGGGCAAGTCTTTCGGCCCGATGATGACAATCGCCACAATACCAATAATCAGGAATTCCCAGCCGCCGATATCAAACATGGTGCATCCGCACCCTTCAAATGCTGGAACAGGTTAGGTCGTCAGCTCTTCGCGGCTTCGTCTTTACTCGAAGTATTCGCTGAAGGCTGTGCCGCATCGGCATCGATGGTCTTTTTGTCATCGCCACCTTCATCGGAAGTATTCTCTTTCAGGCCTTTTTTGAAGGCCGTAATGCCACGAGCTGCATCACCCATCAGTCGCGAGAGCTTGCCACCGCCGCCGAACAATACGAGTACTACAACCAGAACAATGACCCAGTGCCAAATACTGAAGGTTCCCATATCGATTTCCTCGCCAAAATAGCCCGCGGGCCGATTTCAAAATGATCCAAGGTTTACCACACTTGGAAAGAGCGTAAATAACCAAACACTAAAGCGACCCGGTCTCAAATATACGAGACCACACTGCTACTTGTAGCTATATCAATCACTTGATCAAGCGCCTTGTTGGTCCACAACGGGGGCTTCGTCATCGGGGTTGAGCGGCTCTGGAACCTCGCCCTCATCATCACCGACAGCACTTGACGCATTGGCGTCGTCTATTTTAGCCGTGAGTTCACCAAAAATTGTCCGGGCTGGGCGTACATCGAGCAGCCCGGCTGCTTTCAACTCGCCAACACCGGGCAAATCACTCAACTTGTTAAGATTGAAATGATCGAGGAACTCTTGCGAGGTTCCCCAGGTAACTGGTCGCCCTGGTGTCTTGCGCTTACCAACCGGCCTAATCCAGCCAATTTCCATTAACAGGTCAAGGGTTCCCTTACTGAGAGCAACACCCCGAATTTCTTCGATTTCACCCCGGGTGATCGGCTGATGATATCCGATGATTGATAATGTTTCGACTGCGGCACGTGACAGCTTTCGCGAAACCTTAACTTCAATTTCTAGCGACCCTGCGAGATCAGCCGCCGTTCGGAACGCCCACCGCCCGGCAATTGGTCGCAAATCAATGCCCCTGCCCTCATACTGCTGAGCTAACTCGGCAAGTAGGGCGACCACATCAGTTCCTTCAGGAAGTCGTTGCGCCAAAGCCCCTTCGGTTACGGGCTCGGTAACGGCAAACAAAACCGCCTCCAAAATTCTCAGTTCCTGCGTAATGTTGGTCATACTGCCTTCCTGGCGTTCTACGGTATCCTCGGTCTGGATAGAGCCATCCATAATTCTTACCCTATTTCTGCGCGGGAACGGATATAAATAGGACCAAATGCCCCGCTTTGACGAAGTTCAAGCCGTCCGGATTTTGCTAATTCCAGGCTCGCTGCAAATGTCGACGCCACGGCAGACCTGAAAACTTCTGCGTCCTTGATCGACTCAGGCAAAAAACCCTGCAGCGTTGTCCAGTCGGGAACTTTACCCAGGATCTTCCCTAGACGCTCAAGCGCGTCATCAACTGAAAATATTTCGGTGACCGCGATTTCCAAAGGGCCTGACGGCCCCTTGCTCTGTTGATCACCATAAGCCCGCAACAGCTCATAAAGTGAAAGATCGTAAACCGAGGTCCGGATAACTTTGACCCCTTCGGGGGCACCACGCGGAAAGACATCGCGGCCTAGCCGGGGTAATTCCATGACCTTGGCGCCAGCCTCTTGCATCGCTTCGAGACGCTGCAGCTGGAACGCCAACGCTTCCGCCATCTCTGGGCCGCTTGGTTCATCATCTTCTTCATCAGCCGGGAGCAGCAGCCGCGATTTAAGGTATGCGAGCCACGCCGCCATCACCAAATAATCAGCAGCGATCTCAAGCCTTAGCCGACGCGCTTCTTCGATGAATTTCAGATACTGGTCAGCGAGTTGAAGAATGGAGATACCGAGCAAATCAACTTTTTGCTGCCGTGCCAATACGAGCAACATATCAATCGGGCCCTCATAGCCCTCCAAGTCGACGACAAGGTCACTATTAGACGCAGTGGGTCTTTCTTCCATTTCAAAATCGTCAGGCGCGTCTGTCATAAACCCTCAAACTAAAAATGACCGGCGGCAGTCATTACAAAGCGATACAAAGCATCAACCGGACCTCCGAGCAACCAAGCCAAAGGATTTAGGTTATAGCCAAATTCGCGACCGACCATCGGCACGACGAAGAGCGCTAAGATTACTATTAAAAGCCCGACTCGCTCCAGCCGCGCTAATTGAATTGCTAACGGAGCTGGAAGGAGTCCTACGGCCACCCTTCCGCCATCCAAGGGCGGCAATGGCAGCATATTAAAAATCGCCAAAACCAAATTGATCAGGATTGAATTAGCCAGGTTATCTGCGACCCATTTACCGACATCAGCCGAGAAATACGGTGTTAGATGAAGGAGTACGGCTGATGCAAAGGCCAGAGCCAGATTTACCCCCGGTCCTGCAGCGGCAACCCACACCATATCGCGTCGCGGATGGCGCAAATTCATGAAATTCACGGGAACCGGTTTTGCCCAGCCAAACAGAAAGGACGCACCCGTCAGGAGCAATGTGCCGGGAATGATTATCGTTCCCCAAAGATCGACATGTCGAAACGGAGAAAACGTTACGCGACCGAGATCCTTCGCGGTGTTATCGCCTAATCGCCAGGCAACATAACCATGGGCGGCTTCGTGGAAGGTAATGGCAATCAGGACCGGAAGTATCCAGACCGTAGCCTGATAAATTGCTGGGCTCATGCCCATTCAATTTGGTGTGTGTCGAGTATGTCCTCAAGCTCTTTTAGAGCATCTTCAGAAGTTAAACCGTCATTGACCTGTTGATCCTGACGCATGTTTTCCGCCGCTGTTGCGCGTGTCATGGCCTCTTCGGTCATTTTGGGGACGATTGAGGCAACCTCAGTCATGTCCTCAATTTTACCAGAGCATTCGAGTGCGAGGTCGCATCCGGCAGTCAATATTGTTCTTGCGCGCTCGCCCTTGGTGCCCGAAAGCGCTTCCATTCCGATATCATCTGAAAGCAAAAGACCTTCAAAGCCAATTTTCTCACGAATGACCTCATCAATGATCACGGGGGATATAGTTGCCGCCCGGTCCGCATCAATTGCGGTATAGACGACATGCGCGGTCATCGCCCAAGGCATTTCCGACATGAGTTCAAAAGGCACAAAATCGGTCCTTTCAAGCTCGTCACGCAGCGTATCTACAATTGGCAATTCTTGATGGCTGTCAGATTCGGCACGACCGTGTCCTGGAATGTGCTTAATAATCGGCAACACACCTTCCGCCATTATCCCTTCAGACAGGGCACGCCCAAGTTCAGCAATCATTTCGGCGTCGCGGCCTAGCGCTCGGTCGCCGATGATCTCATGCGCACCAACCACGGGGATATCCAGAACCGGTAGGCAGTCTACATTAATACCGACACTGGCCAACTCTCGACCGATGAGGCGCGCATTAAGATACGCCGCGCGTCTACCGGCTTCCCTGTCCTTGGTCGCTATTTCCGGAAAAACCCTGGCAGGTGGTGGGTGACGCCAATGGGGCGGCTTCATTCGGGTAACCCGCCCACCTTCCTGATCTATCAGGATAGGTGCATCTATCCTGCCCACAGTTTCCTGAAACTGAGTGACAAGATATTTCAACTGCGCGGGATCGATGCAGTTGTGCTCAAATAGGATGAGGCCGAACGGATTGCAGTCAGCAAAAAGGTCGATTTCGGCGGCGGTTAAAGCAGTATCAATACAGCCAAATATGACGGCAGCTGGTGTTCCGCTAGCGGGGTTTGACAATGAGGCACCCAATTTTTCTTTTCTTGGCCTGTGAACATAGAGCCCGTGCTGCCGATTGCCCTTTTATGGTACCGGCTTGCAAACGGTAATAGGTTCCCTTACCGGCAATCACAGCCCGAACGATATTTGGTTTCAACCGACCAAATAGCAACGGATGGTTCTTTTGCAGTTTCTGCCAGGCGGCGTTTGCGGCTGCTTTTGATTTTAGAGATGCTATCTGAATGCGATAGCCGTTTTTTAGGGCGGCCACCTTTCTGATCGGAACGTCAGATATTTTTGCGGATTTAGCGAGGTTAGCCATTTTCTTTTCAAATTTTGGCATAGACGAAGCCACCTTGATTGAGGGCGCTTTCACCAAAGGTTTTGTTGGGGGAGCGTTTATTGGTGGTGGCGTTGGTGGTGCCACAATATTTGATCCAGCCGCAGGTTTCGCTGCCTTAGCCATCGCGACATCTTTTTTGGTAATTTTAGGTAGCTTCATCGGGGCCGGTTTTGGCATGGCAAGTTCCGGGGCCGGTAAAAGGTTTTCAACCTTGTCTTTCTTGGAATTTGGATCGAGACGATCATAGACACCTTTATCCTGATCGCGGATCGGCATCCCACCGGATTTTTCGGGTTTTACTTTGGTTGGGCCTTGCTGAGCCTTGATGACCGGAGTACCCGCAACGGCCCCCTTTTCTTTGCCTTTGTCGTAGCTGAAGACAACAATCATGCTAAAGCCGCCCATGGCTGCCAAGGCGATCATCCCCGTTAGAATTCGGCGGCCCCACCGTGGGATTTTCGTCGTTTTCGAGGTCGGTGCTCTTTGTTCACCCATCAAATCATTCATCAGCGCATCTCCTCAACAGGTTCGACCCCCATC